>CAZVOS010000523.1:0-3089 GCA_964628845.1 uncultured Bacteroidales bacterium
TCGATTTCTTGACCGCTTTGGAACACGCATCGGATATATGGGGGCTATTGTAATTTTTCTATTCCTCTTGGTACTTATTGTCGAGAAAAACAAGATGAAATGGTTTATGTTGGCTTGTATCCTCTTATCTGTGATGCTGTCCTGGGGTAAAAACTTTATGTTTCTGACAGATATATTTTTAGATTACTTCCCTATGTATAATAAGTTCAGAGCTGTATCAATGACTCTTGTTATTGCTGAACTCTGCGTTCCTTTACTTGCATTTATGGGCTTAAAGAATATTATTGAAAAACCAGAGTTGTTAAGAGCTAACTTAAAGAAGATATATATAGCTTTTGGTTTAACAGCAGGTTTGGCATTAATATTTTATATTTTTCCAGGCATGTTTTTTAGTTTTTTTAGTCAGATAGAATATGCCACACTTAATGGGCAAAAAACATCAAATCCTGAATATGCTGCTCAGATTGATTTATTTATGCACAATATGGAAATAGCCCGCACATCTATTTTCAGAGCTGATGCCTTACGTAGTTTTATTTTTATTTTATTGGGAGCTGCATCGCTTATGTTGTTCATTTATAAGAAAATACCAAAAACTGTTTTTACCGTGATACTGGGTGTTCTTATTTTAACTGATATGTGGATGGTTAACAAAAGATACCTTAATGATGATAATTTTAAACCAAAAAGACATAGCCAAAATTATTTTCAGAAAAGCGAAACGGATATTGAGATTTTAAAAGATAAAGACCCCAACTTCAGGGTTTTTAATCCTGATGGGAACCCTTTTAACGAAACTTTTACTTCTTATTATCATAAGTCAATTGGTGGCTATCATGGCGCAAAGCTTAAGAGGTATCAGGAGATTATTAACTTTTATCTGGGTGGTAAGCAGTCCATCAATATGAAGGTCTTGAATATGTTGAATACTAAATACATTATCAGGCGGCTTGAAAATGGACCCGTTGCAATACCAAACCCTGGTGCTTTAGGGAATGCATGGTTTGTAAAGGAGATAAAGATGGTTGAAAATGCTGATGAGGAAATATTATCACTCGAAAATTTCGAACCCTCTGATACTGTTATTATAGATAAAAGGTTTGCTGAGCATTTAGCTGCTTTTAAGATGGAATACGATACAGCATCTTATATACGGCTTACGGAATACAAACCAAACATGCTTACTTATGAGTCATTTGCTACAAAACCACAACTGGCTGTATTTTCTGAAATTTATTATGAGCCAGGGTGGGAGGTAAAAGTAAATGAAAAAGACAGCCAGCATTTCAGAGCTAATTATATTTTACGTGCCATGATAGTACCCGAAGGAAAAAATACCATAGTGTTTGAATTTAAACCTAAGTCTTTCTTTATGGGACAAAAAATTTCTTTGGTGAGTTCAATAATTCTCGTTCTGTTTTTGTTCATATCTTTATTTATTAGCTTTAAATCTAAGCTGCTGAAGCAATAATGAAAAAGGTATTGATTATTACGTATTATTGGCCTCCCGGTGGTGGTGCGGGTGTTCAGCGCTGGGTGAAATTTGTAAAATACCTTCAACAATTTAACTGGGAGCCCATTGTTTATACACCATCCAATGCTGAATTTCCTGAAATTGATAACTCGTACCTGAAAGATATTCCTGATAATATCATGGTGCTTAAAACACCTATAAAGGAACCCTATACCTTCTATAAAAGCTTTATCGGACAGAAGAAAGAGGTTAAAATAAGCACAGGTTTCTTAACAGAACAAAAGAAAAAGAAACTCTCTGAAAAGATTTCTGTATGGATAAGGGGGAATTTTTTTATACCTGATGCAAAGATGTTTTGGATTAAACCCTCAGTAAAATTCCTAAGGAGTTATTTGTCAGAAAATCCTGTTGATGCCATCGTTTCAACTGGGCCTCCACACAGTCTCCACAGGATTGCCTCAAAAATATCTAAACAACTGCAAATACCATGGTTGGCCGATTTCAGAGACCCTTGGACAAATATTGATTTTTATAAAGACTTGATGCTTATGAAGTTTGCAGATAGAAAGCATCATAAAATGGAATTGGATGTGCTTAAAACAGCATCAAGTATTACTGTAATAAGCAACAGTATGAGGGAAGACTTTTTAAAAATTCATCCTGCACCCATTGAAGTGGTTACAAATGGTTACGATAAAGATGACTATGAATGTACTGATGATATAAAGCTGGATGATAAGTTCAGTATTGCTCATGTGGGTACCATAGCCAAATCGAGAAACCCTGTGTTATTCTGGGAATGCTTAAATGAGCTTGTTGCTGAAAATGATAAGTTTGCTGAAGCACTTGAGATAAAAATTATTGGCAAAGCAGATATAAGCGTTTGGGAAGCTATTAACAAAGCAAAATTAAGAGAATATATTGTAAAAATTGACCATGTGCCGCATAACGAAGCCATCATGCTTCAGCGTAAGTCGCAGGTCTTGCTATTAAGTATTAATGACACACCCAATACTAAAAGCATATTAACAAGTAAATTTTTCGAGTATATGGCTGCTGAACGTCCTATATTATGTATTGGTCCTAAGGGTGGAGATGCTGAAAAAATCATTAATGAAACAGCATGTGGCTATTTTTCTGCATTCGGAGATAAGGAAATGCTTAAAAATCAAATACGTACATTATTTATTAAATACAGAGAAAATAATCTCTATATTGAAAGTAAAAATATTGAAAAATATTCGAGAAAAGAATTGACAAGAAGAATGGCACATCTGCTGGATGGTATTACGGATAAGATTCATTAAAGTTAAAACGTATCACAAGATATAAATACTATAATTTCTTGGCAATCACTATCATCTCATCTCCGATATTAAGTGCAGAAAGTAAATTATAGAGTATATTATGGAAGAAAACCATAATTTTTAACATCCATTTTGGTTTATCCACCTTTTTATTATAGTACTCTTGCCGCATTGCACCAGTAATATTATCGGCAGTACCTTCCTGTTTTTTTATTTTTGCATCGAAAAAGGAATACATAAGAAAGAGTTTCACTTCAATTGAACTTTTAATCCTTACTACTTTAAATCCTTTGCTTTCGAGCAGTGTT
>CAZVOS010000524.1:0-3083 GCA_964628845.1 uncultured Bacteroidales bacterium
AAAAAGTATCCCGCCTTTGATTACTGCTGTGGTTATTGGCGACAAAATGTATCTGATGGGAATACCTCTATTGGCGCTGAACTTCACACTACACATCATGTCGTCAACCGAAATGTCTTCATGTCCCTGAAAAATATAGAGTTCCTTATTCTTTTTTTTGGCTAGCTCACTTACTATTTTATTTTTTCCCATGCCAGGAGGACCTATTAAAATAGGATTAAGCGGTTGAATTTGATTTTCCGACAACCATGCTGCACAAATGGCTTCGGTTATGCTTTCGCGTTCTATATAAGTTGATGTGTCATTGTCTATATAGGGTTCACTTAAATAATAGTTTTTCCACTTATTTTTTTGCATATTTTTCAAATTTTAATTTATTTATTTTAAGCATAAAATAAAACCTGTTGCTTCATACTTTTTCGTCAGTATTTCATCTTTTTCATTATCAAAAATTTTTATTTGTGCGAACCATTTATTTTTTTTCTTTTTAAAATTTGCTTCTTCATGTAAGATGAAAAAATTGGTATTCTGTGTATCAATATTTTTCATTTTATTCATATCATAAGTTATTAAAAGGATTTTTTTGTTCTTTAATTCCTGTTTAATATTTGCTTCTACATTAATTGTATTATGAGCTAAATGAACTTTATAAATATCGGGATTTAAATTGTGATTTATTTTTATTTCAACAGAATCTGATCTGCTTACATCTCCCGAATCACTTAAAGTTCTGGTATTAAAAGCTAAATTTGAATTGATTTCAGTATTGTTTTTGTTAATTATTATTGAAGACATAGACCAATTCTTTTTTACTTCTTCATTTAATATATCCATAATATGTTTTACATCGTCAATTTGTGTTTTAAAAACAAAAGCACCTTTTTCGAGCCAGAGCTTGATTTTTTCGACAAAAGCAGCAATGGCTGTTGTTGTTGTTTGTGTTTGTGTTAAATGCATTTCAGTTGAAACAAGTTTTTCTTCTAATTTCCTGTTTATTTTTTCTGTTTGCCTGATTTTGGCTAACCCAAGACATGCTTCGCATTGAAACAAATGTAAAGTGAAATTAATATATTCATCATGGTTCATCTTATGATTAATAAAATCACTTAGTTGTTCTTCGGTAATATGTTTATTTTTCATTTTATTTTAAATTTATTTTAATATTCTGATTATTGCTTAAGTTTTATTATTTTACATACATAATTGCGATATTTTTTGCTTAATATTTTTTATTTTTTTCGTATTATCCCACATTCTGTTATGCCAACTTCTTACCTGTCCTTCTTGAAGTTTAATATCAGTTGAATTTAATAATTGATGCAAAAACAAATCTTTTATCATTTTATTGCCATGCTGTTTCCTTACGGTTTCTTGAGTTTTATGAGTAAAAACGTCTTTAACGATTAAATTCAAACTATTCTCAAAATATTCAATATCACTTATTAAAAGTCTGCTGTCAAATAATGAATGTGATTGTTTTATTCTATTCCATATTTCAGTAATTGTCATATTTAGAAAAAGTAGTATAAAACTTCTGTATATACTTGCACTATCTTTTTTATTTTCGATATGAAACGGATTGTACAACTCAGAAAGAAAATAAAAAATAGAAATAAGTTTTATATTGGCATTGCATTCTTTTTGTAAAAATTTAGATGTTAAATTTATAATTTCGGACATTTCAATATTATCATTTAAATTATCACCTTCTTCATTAGTCCATTCATCAACTTTGATTGTTTTATTATTTTTATTAATAAACCTAAGGCCTATGGTGTTGAAATTATTTTGAATTTTTAGGTAAAATTCGGTATTGCAGCTTACAAAACCATAATTGAAAGCGTTTCTATGTTCTTCAAGAAATTCATCGCATTTTTGTATGAAATCGGCAAAAGCAGTGTTTAAATCATTTAAGTGACAATTAATAGCTTTCAAAATTAAAATTAAGTCATCAATTTTGTTGCCGAATGTTTCATTAATATTGGTGTATTCAGCGATTTTATTTTTTATACTTTCATTATCATCTTTGGGTAAATTATTATTTTCTATTATGGTTCTAATTTTAGGAAACAGTAATTTAAAGTCATTTTCTATTTTTCTCCCTTTATGCACAAATTCGATACAATAAATAACGGTGTCATTAAATACATCTTCTAAATCGTTTTCATTCATTGTATATTTCATTTTTAAGTTTTCGTTTAAAAATATATAAAGCACTTCCCAAATACTTCTAAAAAGGTTAGACTTATCATCAAGCGATATCATCATTTGAAACAATTTGTCGAAGAGGGCTGTTTTATATAATTTCTTAAAAAAGCCCCATTCTTTTTCCTTTCCATGTCTTGTAGGGTCGTTCGTACATTGGAATACAATAATGGAGTGCATAATTACTTCATAAAACACATCTGTTAAGGAAACATTTTCATTTAACAGCGCTTCATTTAATTCAACAAGTTTTTCTTTTAGATTTGGTTTAAATTTGACATTTTCATCAGTAATATTTTCATCCGTATTATCAATATTATCTTTAACTTTATTATTTTGTGCTTTTACGTGTTGAATTTTTAAAAAATATTCAAATGTTTTACCAATCACAATTTTGTACACAAGATGTTCAACTGGCAGTCTTTGGGCAACCGGCTTCTTATAATCTTCCCAAAGTTCATTCAAGGCATTGTTCATGCCTGCAACAGTGTTTTTATAATAATTATTATCAGCCATCCACTGCAAGATAATTGAATTGCTGCTTAAATCATATCTGGTATCAAGCAGTTTTTTTTGATTTATTTTAAAATTAAGGTGTTTGCACATAATTTATGGATTTAGTTAATACTTGCTTATTAAAAAATAATTAAATAAAAAAAATAAACATACTTGCTCTAAATTTGTATATACATGTTTTTTGGTATTTTTATATAAAAGACTAAAAAAAACTAAAAATATTAAAAATATGCAAATAGTTCAACAAATTTGATTATAATATCAGCTACTTTTTCAATATCCGACACATAAACTCTTTCTGAGATAGTATGATAGGGATAAATTGATGGCTCTATCGCTATGCTTGGTACGATATGATTATT
>CAZVOS010000525.1:0-3083 GCA_964628845.1 uncultured Bacteroidales bacterium
ATACACATCCTGAGGTGAAATGCGGATGCCTTTTTTTTCTAATGCAGCCACAAAAAGCATCACCTGTATAGAGTCGGCCCCATATAAAAAGATACTTTTATGGGTACTTATCTGAGGCATCTTTAAAATATTGCACCAAATTTTATAAAGCCAAAGTTCTGTTTTATTTTTTGGCTTATTAATTACTTCATTTATTTGAATACTGCCCATGTTTTGTAATGTTTCCCTGTCAATTTTTGCATTTTCTGTCAGCGGTATTGTATCGATAAACAAAATTTGTTCAGGAAGCATATATGCAGGGAAGCATTTTTTTAGATGGTTAAATATGTGTTTGTCATTTAAAGTGCTGTCTTTTTCTTTAACAATAAAAGCAAGTAAAGAGTTTTTTTTAGTGGCATATACCACAATCCCCTGAGCGACACCATTAATTTCTTTAATTTTAGTTTCAATTTCGGCTGGCTCTATGCGATAGCCCTTTAATTTTATCTGCTGGTCTTCACGTCCTAAAAACTCAATATTTCCATCTTTAAGCAAACATCCATAATCACCTGTCCTGTACAGAATCTCATTTTTAATAAATGGATTATTAATAAAACGTTTTTGAGAGCCCTTTTTATTATTGATATAACGCTGAGCCACGCCCGTTCCCCCAATGTAAATGATACCTTTAACACCTACAGGCAGGAGTTGTAAATCTTCATTAAGAATATAAACACGTCTGCCCGGTAAAGCATATCCCAATGGGGCTATGGAGGTATTGTACTGGTCGTTTGCTGTGGCTTTATATACAGTGGTTTCTATTCCTGCTTCGGTAACACCATAAGTGTTGTAAAAATCTATTTTGTTGTCATACATATTAACCAATTCATACAAATCTCCTGTCGCACAGGCATCGCCACCCATTATCACATTTTTAAGCGATTTTATAGGAGCTGAAATTTTGTATAAATATTTCATTAATGGTATTGCCAGAGCCGGTGTAGACTCAAACAGACATACTTTTTCCGCTTCAATAATTTCTGAAAGCTTAGCCATATTCAGTCTGTCTGACTTATCAATTAAAATTAATTTTCCCCCATTAAAAAGCGATTTGGCAATATCGCTTATAAAAACATCAAAGCCAGTGTTGGCTAACTGTAATACATTTGAGTTAGCGGGTTTTAAGTTATAATATTTCTTCCATGTCCATACAAGGTTATCCAATGCTTCATTACTTAAATATACTGCATTTGGGGCACCAGTTGTTCCCGAGGTGAAATATATTGCCAGGTTTATACCCTTATTTTGTGGCAGATTTTTTTTTATTTGCTTTGTATGAAGCAGCTTTTTGTAAAATAAGTGGTTACCTTTAAATTGGATGCCTGATGATTTTTCTTCTATTAAAATATCAGGTTTTACACTATCTAATATAAGTTGCTTTCTGGCTTTGGGTAAGTCAGGTTCTATTGGAATGAAAATGCCACCTGCATTAAATACAGCCATAAAGACAACTATCAGCTTTTCGCTTTTGGGCATGCTTACGGCAACATGAATTTGTTTCTTCTTTTTATCAGTGCTAAGTATAATGGAGGCGATATGTTCCGAAAGCGCATCAAGTTGTGTGTAACTAAGTCTGCTATTGCCGTAAATAACTGCATCAGTATTGGGGTTTTTCTGAACTTGTTTTTTAAATAATTCCAAAGGAGAATTGTAGGGTTTGGCAAATGCATCTTTTAAGTGAATGCCCTTGCTCATTTTTTTTATGAAAGCATCTGAAACAATACCCATTTTATTAAGAGGTATGGCTCCATCTTCTTGTCCTTGTTTTAAGATGAGACGGAGGGATTCAAACATTGTTTTAATGAGGTCGGAACTAAAAGCAGCCGTTCTGTAATCTATTTCAAAAAGCAATCTCTTGCTTCTTGCCCTGTCGCTTAAATGGATACTCAGAGCTGTTGTGTCTTCTCCTGCATAGAAATGTTTAACTTTTACTTTATTATTCTTTACAGATGTGTTTTCGTAAGAAAAGAATAAACTTGGTAAATTCTGTCCTGGCTGTATTTTTTCGAAGACGAGAATATTGGGATATTTACTGTGTTTGAGAAAATGCAGGTAGGCCTGTTTAAGTTTCCTGATATGTTCTAAAAAGCTGGTGTTTTTGTTTGTTTTAATACCGAAAGGCAGTGTGTTGACAAACAAACCGTAACTGTTTTTTTGTGCAAGATTGGACCTGTTTCGTACAGGGGTAAGTATATGAAAACTATCTGTGCAAGCAGTTTTCGAAAACCATATAGATAAAGCAGAAATTATAACAATAAAAGGAGAAGTCTTGTTTTGTATGCAAAAATCTTGTAATTGCTGTGTCTCTTTTAACGTAAGGGTAAAACACATTCTTTGCGCATTCAGACTTTTGCTGTAATGGTCGTGGAAAGGTGATTTAACAGCTACTTCTGATTGTAAAAAATATTTTGAGTCCGATGTAAAGAGAGGCGATTGCATATAGTCATTTTCGTACTTCAGATAAGCTGACAATGATTGTGAAGGTAAATCGGGTGTTTTGTTTTTTAAGAAAATCTGATACGATGCGTACAACTGTTTTTCAAAAAGGAAAAGCGACCAGGAGTCTGAAATAATATGGTGAAATTTGAGGTAAATGCAGGTCTTATTTTCGGGCAGCTTAATAATACAAAAGGCGTAGATTTGAGGAGCAAATACATTAATTTTTTTCTGTGCAAAATTGGTAAAATGTTTCTCTATTTCTTCATCAGAACAATCGCTCATATCAAAGCATTTAATACATCTGTGAGAAAAACTAGCTGTAGTCTGCAGATACTGATTGTCATGTCTTACAATACGGGTTCTTAAAATCTCATTGTTCTCAATGATATATCTGATAGCTTTTTTAAGGTATTCAGGGTGCAGCTTCTCAGGGTATGTAAGCGATGTGCAAATATTGTTTGTCAATAACTGAGGATACAGAAGTTCCGATTGCAGAATACCTCTTTGAATATGTGTCAGAGAATATAATGGAATGTCGTTTTGCATGCAGTGTATATCAAAAATCCAAAATTAAGGCAAAATCTGAAATACAATACAGATTAATT
>CAZVOS010000526.1:0-3079 GCA_964628845.1 uncultured Bacteroidales bacterium
CTTCAGGTGTGGCTGCTGTATTGCAGATGGCAAAGTTGTTTTCTGAAAACAAAGAACATCTTAAACGTTCTGTTGTCTTTATTTTGTTTTCAAATGAAGAGCAAGGACTGTATGGCTCGTGGCATTATGTAAAAAACCCGTTATTTCCTCTCGAAAAAACAGTAGCGATGCTTAATCTCGATTGTATTGCTCATGGCGATAGTATTCAGATTGGCAACGGAAAGAGTGCCCCAGTACTTTGGCAATTGGCTAAAGATATTGATAAAAGGCAACAAAATTTGACCGTAGAAAGAACATGGAGCGGTGGAGGAGCCGATGCCACTCCATTTTTTGATATGAATATACCTGCACTGTATTTCGTTACAACTAACAGCTATACCCATTTGCATCTGCCCACCGATAAACCCGAAACATTAAATAAAAACTTGTTTAAAAACATTACACAACTGGCTTACGAAACGGCCTGGCAAATAGCCACTGGTAATTACCAGAAAGAAAAAAATATCAGATAGTTTATAAAGTATTTTTATATTTGTATATCAAAATCATTATATGAAAAAATTATTTTTTTCCTTTCTTATTTTATCATCTTTTTCCCTTTTTGCGCAGGACAAACCCAGCTATGTTATTTACAACAGTGAGGGGCAAGCTACAACTTATAAACTTTTGCTTGAGGGTGCATTAAAAACTGATATTGTTTTATTTGGTGAGTTACATAATAATCCAATAGCACATTGGCTGCAACTTCAGCTTACAAAGGATGTTTACAATAAAGTAAAATCGAATCTTGTGCTGGGTGCCGAAATGTTAGAAGCAGATAATCAGATTATTATAAACGAATATCTTGCTAAATATATCACTTATAAGACTTTTAAAGCCGAAGCACGTTTATGGAATAATTTTGAAACAGATTATAAACCCTTATTCGACATTGCATACGACAATAAGCTGAAATTTGTGGCTACAAATATTCCAAGGCGTTATGCTAGCATTGTGAATAGTTCAGGGTTTGAAGGGCTCGACAAGCTGAGCGATGAAGCCAAAAACTGGTTTGTTCCCCTGCCTGTTAAATATGATGCCAATTTGCCTGGGTACAAAAAGATGCTCGATATGGGAGCTATGGGCAATATGCCTGGTAAAACTACTAATGAGAATTTTCCTAAAGCACAGGCCATTAAAGATGCCACCATGGCATATTTTATTCTTCAAAACTGGAGTAAAGGACACATTTTTATTCATTATCATGGGACTTTTCATTCAGATAATTACGATGGTATATACTGGTATCTGAAACAAGCACAGTCAGAGTTTAACATACTCACTATTTCAACTGTAGAGCAGGAAGATATAAGCATACTGAATGAAGAAAATAGAAGAAAGGCCGATTTTATCATCTGCGTGCCGGCAGATATGACTAAAACATATTAACCTGAACTATTCATAAAAAAACGACTTGTGCTGAGGTGTCGAAGCAAGTGCATTTTATGAATGTGTGTTGGATAGGTGTGGGACAGTTCAGGAAATCCCGATAAGAAAATCAGTAAAAAATTAAGTATTACTGTAATTCATTGATCTTCTGTATCGGCCCGAAGGGTGAAAAATTCATAAGAATTTTTCAGTTTAAAAGAAACGGTTGTATTTCTTTTTAAGCATTTTAAAAAAATATGCCATCTCCAGACGCATATTCATAAAAACAAACAAACTTGGATTTAAACCCCATTTGAGATATCGTATAAACAAACTTCTGTCGGCATAAGGAAATTTTCTGATATCAATATAGGGCTTAAGCTGTTTAATGATTTTATTAAATTCTTTTCTGTTGTGCCAGTAATATTCATCGCGTAAGCCCATAATTTCCATCCCCAGATGAGAGGTCAGGTGCAAATTATCGAATAGTTTAAACTGGCGGTTGAAACAAAACAGGTTATGAGCCAATGTAACACCTATAAAGGGAACACCTATACAGATATGTCCTAATAACAACCTGGGGAATATATTGCGATTAAAAACAAAGCAGTCGAAACCGGGGTGTTTTTTACCGATTTCCGAAAATATGTCTGGCAGCTCCTCTACTTTTGTATATTTAGCAGGAATACGCCTTCTGTTTATGGTAAAAGCATCACAGCCCTGTTCAATATTTTTTTTAATATATAAATAAAAATGCGGCTTTATAATAATATCATTATTCGTATATATCAAATAATCCGCATCCGTTTCATGGTATAATCTTTCGAGAATATCGGCTATGAAGGGCAGTTTCTTCTGTTTTTTAAATGGGGCTATGTTACAAACAGCTCTATCTAGATACTGTGTGGGTGTAAAATAGTCTGGAATCACATCTGCGTCTTCCTTAAAACTGGCAGAAAACAGTTCCACACTCACTTCAGACATGGCAAAGTTCTTTGCCAGCCGCATGCTTTCGAGCGTTATGGGCTGTGTTACATACAAATCCGATTTATAGTCAGGTTTAAAAATATTGATGATGTGCGCCAGTTTCATAGTGATTTGTATAGAAATTTAATCCGATTACAAATGTATTAAAATAAACCATATTTGATTACTTTTGCTGAGCTTTAACTCATACAAAATATGAAAACAGTAAAATTTTTAATCCTTTCAGTTTTTGTAATAAATATTATTTATAAAAGCCCTGCCCAAACAACAAAAGAGCAATGGAAGGGACAATTGATTGTTGATTTAAACGGGACAGAAACAAAAGTCTTATTTAGTATTGATATTATTAAAGAAGGGGACGAAGAAAAATGCAGAGGCGAAAATACACTATGGCTCGAAATAAATAAGCAGAGTTATTTTGCCAGACACTCATTCGAAGGGACTTATAACGAAGAGGGTGTTCTTGATTTTTTTGATACCGCTGTCATAGAGAGCACCAGCCCTAATTCATCCTATTTTTACTGGTGCGAGAAGAAAGGAAAACTTTTTGCTGACGGTAATAAAATGACAGGAGAAATTTTGAGTCATTCCCCAAAGGGTGATTGTCTTCCTGCATGGGCAAGCTTAGAAAGGATGGAATAGGACAATACAATTATTTATTTAATAATGATTTTCTCTCTAAGCA
>CAZVOS010000527.1:0-3072 GCA_964628845.1 uncultured Bacteroidales bacterium
ACTGACAAGAAAAATATTATTATTGCAAACACAGCATACGAATTTGCTGAAGCTATTTTAGATTATGCGGCAAATGAAGATTTGTGTAAAGAGATTGGTCAAAATGCAAGAGAACTGGTATTGTCAAAATATGCGAACACTGCCATAACAGAAAAATTAATCCAGTTTTATCACCAAATATAAAATAGAACATTATTATTATGCCCTTTAAAGTTTACAAATCCTCTGCCGGCTCCGGTAAAACATACAATCTTGTAAGGGAATACCTTTGTATCCTGTTAAAAAATCCATCCGATTTTAAAAGGATTCTGGCTATAACATTTACCAATAAAGCTGCCGAAGAGATGAAAAGCAGAATTATTGACACATTGCTTCAGATTATTAATTGTGATAAACTACCAGAAAAAAATGCACAAATAGAAAAACTTCTTGATGATATTTCTCAAAGTATTTTAATTGAAAAAGAACTGATAAAGGAAAATGCTCAGAAATCCATTGGGCTGATATTGCATAACTATTCAGATTTTGCTGTTTCAACTATTGACAGTTTTGTTTACAGTATCGTAAGAGCGTTTGCAAAAGACCTCTATTTACCAGTAAATTTTGATGTGGAACTGGATGCAGATGTCATTTTAAATCAGGCAATAGATGTTCTGATAAGTAAAGTGGGTAACGAAACCGAAATCACCGACCTGCTGGTGCGTTTCATTGATAATCAGATTGATGTTCAACGCACTTTGAATATTGAAGGAGAAATAAAAAAAATTGGAAAGTATTTATTTAATGAAGAGAGTATTGTAAATATTGAAAAATTAAAGAACCTCAGCATACATGATTTTTTTAACATCCAGAATAAATTGTATGCTGCCATCAAGCAAAAGGATGCTATAATAAAAGAAATAGCAAGGAAAGCCCTTGAACTTATTGAAAAAAATAATATTTCACCCCAGGCCTTTTATTATAAAGAAAAAGGAATTTATACCTATTTCAAAAACATATATAAACTGAAGTTCGATAAAATAACCTTTTCTAATGCCAATGTCAGGAAAGGAGTAGAAGAGGATAAATGGACAAGTAATATGTGTATAGATGAAGAAAAAATCGCGATAGAAAACATTAAACAAATACTTGTCGCTTACTATTATGAGATTCAGGATTTTACAAAGGAAGACTTGGGTATTATGCACCTCTATACATTGATAAACCAAAATCTCTTTCCTCTGGCTCTGCTTGGAGAAATTTCTGCTCTTATTGAGGATATAAAAAGAGAAAATAATATTCTACATATTTCAGAATTTAATAAAAAGATTGCATCCATAGTGCTTAATGAGCCGGTACCTTTTATCTACGAAAGAGCAGGAGTGAAGTTTAAACATATAATGATTGATGAGTTTCAGGATACTTCTGTTCTACAATGGCATAATATTTTACCATTATTAGAAAATGCATTGTCCGAAAAAGGTTTTACTATGCTTGTTGGTGATGCCAAACAGGCCATTTACAGATTTCGTGATGGTGAAGTAGAACAATTTATTGATTTACCCGAAATACCAGGTTCTCATAAGGATATTATTTTAAAACAAAAGGAAAACATACTCAAGAATAATTATAATGAAATTAATCTTAAAAAAAATTTCAGGTCGTACCAACAAATAATTGATTTTAACAACAGCTTCTTTAAAACGATAGCCCCAAATCTATGTGAGAAATACAGCGGTATTTACGAAGATGCTGCTCAGGAAAATGATGATAAGAAAAAAGGGGGCTATGTACATTTGCATTTCATCGAACGTAATAAACAAGAGATATTAGAAAAAGACAATCATTTAAAAATTCTGGGTATTATTAATGAACTTATTACTGAAAAAAAATTTAAACTCTCCGATATTGCCATTCTATGCAGATATAATAATAATGCCGACAGTATTGCACGCTTTCTGATTGAAAATAATATTGATGTGGTTTCTTCAGAATCCCTATTGTTATGCAAATCACCTCTTATTAATTTTATTATATCCTTACTTCAATTTATCAATAAAAAAGAAAATACCATTGCAGCCATTAATATAGCCACTTATATGCATTTGAAAAATGAAATGAATGGTATAGAGCTTACAGATTTATATTTGCAAATAACTCATGACAATAATTTCTTAATTAATGAGCTTTCTAAACTTTTTACAGATTTTAATTATAATAAGTATCAGTTAATGCCTCTTTATGAACTGTGTGAGGAAATAATACGTGTATTCCGCTTAGATAAACCTGATGCCTATATACAGTTCTTTCTGGATGTTATTTATAATTATTCTATTACTATTCAGAATAATTTGTCCGATTTTCTTAAGTGGTGGGAAGATAATTCAGAAAAACATTCTGTAGTAGTGTCTCAGCAAATTGATGCCGTAAAAATTATGAGTATTCATAAGGCGAAAGGATTGCAGTTTCCTGTTGTTATTTATCCTTTTGCAAATGATGCTTTAAAATTTACAAAAAATAATATATGGATAGAAATTAACGATGATTTAATCCCTGAACTCAAACATTTTTTAGTTCCCTCTAATAAAAATCTCAGCAAAACCATTTATAAAGATATTTATGAAATGGAAGAAAATAAATCAGCTCTTGATTTGATTAATCTTTTATATGTTGTACTTACCCGTCCTGTTGAAAAACTTTTTGTTATTAGTGAGATGCCTCCTGAAAAATCGGAGCGGATTACTGTTAACAATTTATTTAGGGATTACTTACAAAAAATATCTTTATGGAAAGATGACTTAAGAGATTATACTTTCGGTGTAAATTCTATTGCTGAAAGAAAGAAAGAATTTGCTATTAATAAAGTATTTCCTCTGGATAAATTTATTTCATCACACTGGCAGTTACAATAGCATTGATAATAACATTGGCAGCGCCACTAGTAGCAATATTGCTAATAGTGTTGGTAGCAGTATGCACAGCAATGAGAAATCAATAGAGCTAACTGGTGTGCAAATGCATGTATTAAATTGGAAAGACGTATATTTAAAGGGAAAACTACAACTGATAACGAACCCCGGATCGTATGGTTTT
>CAZVOS010000528.1:0-3071 GCA_964628845.1 uncultured Bacteroidales bacterium
AACAATTGAACCTAAAAACCCTGTCAGATAGTTTTTTTCTTCTGAAATTCTTTCGAATGATATGCGGTTATATCCTGGAAGATGTACATCCAACAAGGGTTCTGACGAGCATAAACCAATACAGCCAGTTTCAATAATATGTGCATTAATTTGTTTTTCTTCAAGATATTTTTTAACTGCTTTCAGTGTTTTACCTGCACCAGCACCTAAGCCACAGGTACCAGCACCTACATAAATTATAGGTTTTTCTATTTTCTCATTACGTATTACAGCCAGTTGTTGCTGTATGGTATCATCTTTAGAATTATTCGAAAAGTCTCTTAAAACTTCATCAATAAGAAAATCTTTTACCATTATGCTTGTAATCTCTTTCATAACATTATTGATTTCTATAATTATCAATTATTTCATTTATTTTTTCTGGAGTGAGCTTGGCATGGAAATTACCATTTATAGCAACAACGGGAGCTAATCCGCATGCACCGATACAAGCCACTACTTCTATACTAAACATTCCATCCTTGCTTGTGTTGCCTGCTTTGATGCCCAGATTTTTCTCAATTTCTTCGAGCACACTCAGAGAGCCCAACACATGACATGCAGTCCCTCTACATACCTGAATATGGTACTTCCCCAATGGTTTAAAGCGAAATTGGTTATAAAAAGTAGCTACCCCAAAAATTTTTCCAGTCGACATTTTAAGGTATTTACCCACCTCTACTACTGAACTTTCAGAAAGAAATCCAACATCATCCTGAATGTCCTGAAGTATGGGTATCAGGTTTTCGGTTTTTCCTTCCGGATATTTTATTAGTATTTTATTTAAACTTTCCATTTTCTTTGGATTTTTTATTTATCTTCAATTTTTCACTATGCCCCTACATATTAATTAGGAGTTTGAGTTAGATTATTGCCAGTACTTATTTAATATGCTTTTCTATTTCTGGTAAAATCTTTTGAGATTCAACGGGTTTGCGAATAAAACCCTTCACAGGAAACCAGTACGAAACGCCGTCATCTCCTTTGTAATCTATTCCTGCTGTACCATCACTGACATTTTTAACCAAAAGGACTTGTAAATCTTTAAAATTCGGGTCTTTTCTGAATTCACGAGCCATTTCCTGTACACTTGCCTTTGTTGTAACTAAGACATCTATTGATGATTGAATCAGAATCGGGATGTTGCGTAAGTCTTCATTGTTTAAAATTTCGCGGGCTAGTTCAAATCCTTCATAAGGAGTTGTCATCATAACATCTAGAATGGCAAGAGCTGGTTTTTCTGTACGCATCATTTCAAGACCTTCTTGCTTATTCATTGCTGTTACTACTTCGTAACCTTCTTTTGAGAGAATGGTTTCGATAATGGTGATAACATCTATGTCATCATCAACAATTAAAATTTTTTTTGAGGTTTTCATGGCTTTAGTTTTTTAGGATTATTAATTATTATTTGTATTATTTTTTTGTTCAATTTTCTGAGGTAAAATTACAAACAGCAGCATGCCTCAAACAAGGTAGCATATTAGGGATTTTATGCGGTAGATAAGTAGGGATTATTCAAAATAAAACCAATACTTATAAGAAAGGGATTGCGTAAAAGTACTGCTTGGTATAAGAAGAAGAATTTATTACTCTAACAAGAGTCTTCACTTTCAAATGTGAATATCACACATTATTACAATTCATTATATGTCTTTTCTTATCTTTGTATTTTAATTATTAAGAAAAAAATTACTATGAACACACGCACTAAAGCCGACCGATACCAAAGAATACTAACCCAACTAGAAGAACTTCTGACAAAGACTCCTGATATGATTTCCCGTATGGCCACTATTTGTGCGTTATTGCATGGCAAATTCGATTATTATTTCTGGTGTGGTTTTTACCGAATTATTGATGGGCAACTTATAGTGGGGCCATATCAAGGACCTTTGGCTTGTCAGGTTTTAACGAAAGACAAAGGGATTTGCTGGGCAAGCGTTAATCAGAATAAGACCTTAATTGTACCGGATGTGCATCAATTTCCTGGACATATTGCTTGCGACTCACGCTCCAATTCAGAGATTGTTGTGCCTTTACGCAATAAGGATGGACATGTAAGGGCAGTTTTTGATGTGGACAGTAAAGATTTTAACGCTTTTGATGATACAGATGCATTTTTTCTGGAAAGATTGCTTAGAAATGAAAAGATGAGTTTGTTGTAATCTATATGTTATAAAAAACACTAATATGACACGCAAAAAGAAAGTCGAAGCCCTGAAACAACGAATCCTTAACAATGTAAGAAATGGAAAGAACATTTCAGGTATTCACAATTATTGCGACAGGTGGTGCGGGCGCTGTGCGTTTACATCCCGTTGTGCCGTTTACGACATGGAATTGCAGTCGAAAGCCGACAATGCGCACAGCGACCAAGCCAATGAGTCTTTTTGGGAAGAGCTGTCGCTAATGTTTGAAATAATGTCTGATATACTCAAAGAAAAGGCAGAGGAGATAGGTATTGACCTGAACGAAATACCTGAAGTTGAGCGAACAGACCATATAGAAACAGAAGCAGAAAAGGTGTCGTATAAATACAGCTCTGATGTTTATGAATGGCTTAAAGAGAACAGGGAGTTCATCGAAAAAAAAGCCAAGGATATGCTATCCATTGTTGAAGAGAGAGCACTTTCGCTAAAAGACGCACTCGAAGTGGTTGATTGGTACAGCTTCTTTATTTATGTCAAAACACAGAGGGCTTTTTCAGGGCTTGATGATGAGCAGGCTGAATATATGGCCGAAGAGGTGAACTGTACAGCCAAAATAGCCATAACTGCCGTTACACGTTCAATGGAGGCCTTTTCATACCTCTACAGCCAAGTTCCTGAGAAAGAGGATGATATTTTATATTTTCTATCCTCATTATCTCACATAAAGCGGCTTTTGATGGCAGCTTTTCCCCATGCCATGAGTTTCAAAAGACCAGGGTTTGATGACTGATAAAAACATTAAAATGGATGTAGGAGCATGAATTTGTTGCACAGCAATCAAATGCCGGGACAATACCTAATAAGCAAATTTACACATAT
>CAZVOS010000529.1:0-3067 GCA_964628845.1 uncultured Bacteroidales bacterium
CATTGAAGGCACAATAATTAATTATAATACACAAGCTGTTGCTATTCAGGCCGATGATAAAGCCGCACTGAACAGACTCACCATTACTATTAAAGTCAGCTTTACTAACGATTATAACGAAAAACAAAATTTCGAAACCAATTTCTCCAGATACGAAGATTACGATAGCAAACTAAGTCTTTCTTCTGTTGAAGAAAACCTTATAAAACTCATTTCTGATGCTTTGATTGAAGATATCTTCAACAAAGCAGTCGTAAACTGGTAATCAATTAATAAAAAAACAATATGACTTTAAATGAGCTTATTAATAACCCCCTTCTTATAAAAGATAACACATTATTTATTGAGGACTTTAATTTTAAATTCCCTTTTAGTCAAATTTCTCAATTAATACTTCTTATAAATTATAAAGACAATAAAAATCTGGCATATCATAAGCAACTTCCTCTAACTGCTTCTTATATGGCCAACAGAATTATACTTCTAAAAAAATTAAATGAAAATAATCACTTAAATACAAAAAAAATATCAAACATTACAAATATTATTGAAATTGAAAATAATGATAATGATATTTTTGAGATATCTGTTACTGATATAC
The DNA here is from genome assembly GCA_964628845.1 of uncultured Bacteroidales bacterium. GTDB lineage: Bacteria > Bacteroidota > Bacteroidia > Bacteroidales > PXBB01 > JAKIYU01. Next base: position 602 of record CAZVOS010000529.1, read on the forward strand.
CCTTAAATAATAAAACACAAAATGAAACAGATCTTATTATAGATAATTTTATTATTAATGAACCCCGTATTGAGATTAAAAAGGAATTCAATTCAGAACATGACCTTTCTGAAAAAAGTGTGGAAGATAATTTTGATTGTGTTTCCGAAACACTCGCTCAAATCTATACAAAACAAGGAAATATTGAAAAAGCCATTAAAACTTATGAAAAATTATGTTTGAAATATCCAGAAAAAAATACTTACTTTGCAACGCAAATTGAAACTTTAAAAAAACAAACAAATAATTAATTAAAATGGGTGCATATATTTTTATTTCAGTATTGATTCTAATTGCTTGTGTATTGCTTATATTAGTTGTTCTGGTACAAGATTCTAAAGGAGGTGGTCTGGCTTCCAATTTTTCGGCCTCTAATCAGGTTATGGGAGTTCGTAAGACTGCTGATTTCCTCGAAAAATCAACATGGACTCTGGCAATTGCCCTTGTCGTTTTAAGTTTGGTATCTATTTTTGTTATTCCACGTAATATTGTTCAAACAACACAGGAATCTCAACTTAAAGAATATTACGAAGGTTCGCAAGCTGTTGATTATACACCAGCAGAATCACAAGAAACAGAAGCTACAGAAACTACAGAGTAAAAAGAAATTTAGTATTTCTTTTTAAATGTCAGAATGTCATAAATATTCTGACATTTTTATTTATATAATAACTTTTACTAAAAAACTGTCCATTTGTCATAATGTAAATATTACATTTCATAAAGTAATTTACTTTTTAAAACATACTCCTTTTATTGATTTAATAAAGGGTTTTAAAGTTTTTATAACATGTATTTAAATAATTATAGCTTCCCATTTGGCATAAAATTCGAGATGGGTGCGTGCTGATTAAAAAATAATGTTTAACTTAAATAATAATAAAAATGACTAAACTTAACATTAAACCAATTGCTGACAGAGTAGTAGTAGAACCGGCTCTTGCCGAAGAAAAAACAGCAGGGGGCATCATAATCCCTGATACTGCAAAAGAAAAACCTCAAAAAGGAACAATCGTTGCCGTAGGTAATGGCAAAAAAGATGAACCAATGACTGTTAAAGAAGGTGATGTAGTTTTATATGGCAAATATGCTGGTACCGAAATTACTATAGAAGGTAAAGAATATCTGATTATGAAAGAATCAGATATTTATGCAATTATTTAATAATTAAAAAAATATTAATAACCTAAAAAAAATAATAAAATGGCAAAAGATATAAAATTCAATATTGATGCAAGAAATGAATTAAAAGCAGGCGTAGATGCACTGGCTAATGCAGTTAAAGTAACACTGGGACCTAAAGGTCGTAATGTTGTTATTGATAAAAAATACGGAGCTCCTCAGGTTACAAAAGATGGTGTTACAGTAGCTAAAGAAATTGAACTGGCAGACCCTATTCAAAATATGGGTGCTCAAATGGCTAAAGAAGTAGCTTCTAAAACAGCCGATGTAGCTGGAGACGGAACAACTACTGCTACTGTTTTCGCACAATCTATAATCACTACTGGCCTTAAAAATGTGGCTGCAGGAGCTAACCCAATGGACCTTAAAAGAGGCCTTGATAAAGCCGTTAAAGTTGTTGTTGATAAACTTAAATCACAATCAAGAGCTATTGAAAAAAATAACGCTATTGATAAAGCAGAGGCCATATTTAAAGAAGTTAAAGATAAAAAACAAGAGCTGAGCCACGACGAAAAAGTGAAAATCATTAACGAAATTGTTGCCGTTGATGAAATTTCTCAGGTCGGCTCTATATCAGCCAATAACGAAAATGAAATAGGGGTTACTATTTCTTATGCAATGTCAAAAGCAGGTCACGAAGGTGTTATCACTATCGAAGAAGCTAAAGGCACCGAAACTATTGTTAAAGTGGTCGAAGGTATGCAGTTCGACAGGGGCTACATATCTCCCTATTTTGTTACTGATGCAGAAAAAATGGAAGTTACTTATGAAGATGCCTTTATCTTAATCTATGATAAAAAATTATCAACAATGAAAGACTTCCTACCTATTCTCGAAAAAACAGTTCAAACAGGACGTCCTCTCCTCATTATTGCCGAAGATGTTGAAGGCGAAGCCCTCGCTACTCTTGTTGTAAACAGGTTAAGGGGCTCACTTAAAATTGCTGCCGTTAAAGCTCCAGGTTTCGGAGACAGAAGGAAAGCTATGCTCGAAGATATTGCTATACTTACAGGCGGCACTGTTATCTCCGAAGAACAGGGTTATAAACTCGAAAATGCTGACCTGTCGTACCTCGGACAAGCCAACAAGATTACTATTGATAAAGATAATACAACTATCGTTAGCGGTAAAGGCAGCTCAGAGCAAATAAAAGCCAGAATAACACAAATTAAATCTCAGATAGAAAACACCACTTCCGATTACGATAAAGAAAAATTACAGGAAAGATAAGCCAAATTATCAGGG
>CAZVOS010000530.1:0-3064 GCA_964628845.1 uncultured Bacteroidales bacterium
AGAAGCTATTCTGGCACTTTCGATGCTCGGATTTAACAAATCTGTTTCTGAAAGATTGATTGACAAGATACTGACAAGCCAGACACAAAAATACAGTGTTGAAGAGTTGATAAAACAAGCATTAAAAAATCTATAATTAGTATTTCTTTGGAGAAGTTCATAAAATTTATACTGATAATTTCACCCTTCTGTTTGCTGTTTGTGGCTATTTTTAGCTCTAATGCTACCTTTACTTCTCACAAAGGATTGTATTATCACCTCCCCCCCGATACAACAGAAAGCGATACAGAATCTGTTGATTTACCTTATCCTTTTACGGATGAAACTGGTGGTTTATATCTTGATAATCCTCCTAATGTTACCACCAATGTTACCTATAATCCCGAAACTAACGAATACACAGTTACCAATCAAGTTGGAGATAATCCAATAGAACCCCCTGAAACCATGTCATTCGAAGAATACCAGAATTATGATATGGATAATGCCCTTAAGAATTACTGGCGAGAACGTAACCAAACTCTTGGTGACCAGCAACGCAAAGGGCTTATCCCACAGATTCATGTGGGCGGTGAAGTTTTTGATAAAATATTTGGGAGCAACACTATTGACATTCGTCCACAGGGTTCTTTTGAACTTATATTTGGTGTTAATGCCATCCGCAGGGATGACCCAGCCCTTGACGTAAGGCAACGCAAAACAGCCAACTTCGACTTCGATATGAAGATTCAGATGAATGTGACTGCTAAAATTGGTGATAAGATTGATTTTGGCGTTAATTACAACACTGAAGCCATGTTCGATTTTGAGAATAAAATGAAATTACAATACCAAGGCGAAGAAGATGATATCATCAAACTTATCGAAGCAGGCGATGTTACATTACCTTTGCCTGGGTCTCTCATCACAGGAAGCCAGACACTCTTCGGATTAAAAACAGAACTGCAATTTGGGAAAACAACCATCACCAGTGTATTTTCGCAACAGAAAAGTGAAACTTCCACTATTGAAGTTTCTGGAGGTGCGCAGGTTAGCAAATTTAATATAAGTGCCGACCAGTACGAAGAAAACAGACATTTTTTTATAGGTCAGTTTTACAGGAACAGCTTCAACCTTGCCATGTCGAAACTACCTCTTATAAGCTCAAACATCAATATTATCAAAATTGAAGTGTGGAGAACCAATATAGGACCGGCAACCAACGAAAACCGCAATATAGTGGCTCTTCAGGACCTTGGAGAACAGTCTCCACATAATCCTTTGATAATACCCAATTTGGGAAGTCCCTATCCAAGTAACGATAGAAATAATCTGTACATGCTTGTAAACAATCCTACTGTACGGGATATTAATCTTGTAAGCTCATACCTTTCAGGTCCCCCATATCAATTTGTAGCTGGCGAAGATTATGAAAAAGTAGAAAATGCCCGCAAGCTGGCCCAAACAGAATATACGTTCAACAGCAAGCTTGGATTTATCTCCCTCAATTCTCAGCTCAATGCCGATGAAGTGCTGGCAGTAGCTTACCAGTACACCATACTGGGCGACACCACCGTATATCAGGTGGGTGAATTTTCGAATGAAGGTATTGATGCACCCAATTCGTTGATATTAAAACTGCTTAAGAGTACATCTGTTAATACGAAACTGCCACTATGGGATTTGATGATGAAGAATGTGTATTCTATTGGTGCTTATCAGGTAAATAGTGAAGATTTCAGACTTCATGTGCTCTATACCAGCGATGAAAATGGCATTCCAGCGGGTTACCTATCCGAAGGTGACATCAGCGGGCAACCTTTAATTCGTGTTCTTAATCTTGATAACCTTAATGTTCAATTAGACCCCATATCAGATGGTGTTTTCGACTATATAGATAATGCTGCTACCAATGGAGGTACTATTGAATCGCGTAACGGCAGGGTATATTTTCCTGTACTTGAACCCTTTGGTTCCGACCTTAAAACTGCCATCAACGACACAGTGATTGCCGAGAAATATATATATCAGGAGCTATACACAATGACCAAAACCGAAGCTCAGCAGTATCCTGATAAGAACAGGTTCAGCTTGGGCGGCTATTACAAATCATCTGGTGGTTCAGAAATATCGCTCAATGCGATGAACGTGCCTCAGGGTTCTGTTAAAGTAACTTCAGGGGGCATCATGCTTACTGAAAATGTGGATTATACAGTGGATTATACCTTGGGAAGAGTTAAAATAATAAATGAGGGTATTTTAAACTCTGGTTCACCTATCCAGATATCGCTTGAGAGTCAGTCGCTGTTTAACCTGCAAACAAAAACCCTTACAGGTACTCATATAAACTATAAAGTAAACAATAACTTTGATTTGGGTGCCACCATTATGAACTTGCGCGAAAGACCACTGACACAGAAAGTTAATTTTGGTAATGAGCCCATTAACAATACCATCTGGGGTTTAAACCTCAACTATCAGACGGAGTCGCGTCTTATCACCACCCTTGTGGATAAACTACCTTTTATTAGCACTAAAGCACCATCTCGTGTTTCAATAACGAGTGAATTTGCCCACCTTATACCTGGACATTCAAGAGCTATAGGAAAAACAGGTACTTCGTATATTGATGATTTTGAAGGCAGTAAATCAACTATTGACATGAAAAACATAGGAGCTTGGTTCTTATCAAGTACACCTCAAAACCAGACGGAAGCCACCATGTTTCCTGAGGCAGCCATTGGAAGTGAGCTTAAATATGGTTTTAACCGTTCTAAGTTCGCATGGTACGTCATCGACCCGCTGTTCTTTCGCAACAACAACCTGACTCCCGACCATATCAAACAAGATGTGGAGCAACTATCCAATCATTTTGTAAGGGAAATACTCGAGACAGAGGTATTCCCGAATAAAGAAACACCTCACGGGCAACCAATGAATATAGCTGTACTCAATATGGCTTTTTATCCTGATAGTAGAGGGCCTTATAATTATGATGTTGAGGGAGTTCCCGGTATTTCAAAAGGTGTTAATGCCGATGGCACACTTAAAGACCCATTCACACGCTGGGGAGGCATCATGCGCT
>CAZVOS010000531.1:0-3060 GCA_964628845.1 uncultured Bacteroidales bacterium
TGCGCAATAAGGTTTCAAATATCAACAATGCGGTCGAAAAGTTCTGCAATTATCTTTGGTTATTCCTTTCGTGTCTGTCCCTTCAGTTTAAGACAGTGGGAGTTTTCACAATATTTCAATACCGAAATTTTAATAATTGTAATCGAATTAGAAAAACGTTTAAGAAAACTTAAGCTACTGGGGGACAGACCGGGTTCATCGGGAGCTTGTGTGCTGTCCCCCATGTGCTTAAATAGTAGAAATTATTGTTTTATAAGTTTTTTTACAATAATTCCCTTTTCTGTTTTTATTTGCAATGTATAAACCCCACCTGATAGTTTAGATATATCAATTGTTGTTTTTGTGTTAGAAATATTCAGGGTTTTAATTGTTTGTCCCTGAGCATTAATAATGTCAAGCGTTCCATTGCTTAGTCCTATAACTTCAATTTTGTCATTGGCAGGATTGGGATAGATATTTACTGTTTGTCCAACGTTGTCCATAATTCCAACCGTACAACTCACAGCAAAAGTTTTTATAACTGCATTTTTATTGATTATCATATTGAATGTTAAAGTTTCAGGCGCTGTACAAGTAAACGGTATTCTCATAATGTCTGTGTTGTCGTTTGGTGCATAAGCAGTACACAAGCCGATATTGTAGGTATTACCTGTTATATTGTTTGCACTCATTATATTAGGGTCTAACACAGTCGGAGTGCCCAATGTTACATTAGAACCATTAATTGAGTTAATATTTAATCCGTACAATTCGCCTGTAGAAGTCAGCACAAGTTCGTTGTTGTCTTGCGTAATGGTAACATCTGCAATAGGGTTTTCAAAAGATTTTAAACCTTCAACAGGGAACTGCGTAATTAAACCAGCAGAATGTTGCAAAATTAGAGAAGCATCATTTGCTGTAATGGTATCAGCACCATCCACATTACCAATAATTATTCTCCAGTTTTCCCAAGGTCTTGGGTCTGACAATGGCAATGGGTCTATGCCTACAGAATATTGAAGTGCTAAAGCTGCATCGTATGCCTGTACATAGCCGTTTGTGTCAATATCTCCGTACATACCTATGGTTGTAATACTGCCATTTGTAATATTTGCAATAGTATCTGTATTATAGAGAAAGTTTGTGATAGTAAGTGGTGATGTGCCTAAAGATAAAGGATTGAATTGTAAATTCAGAATAGATCCTGTCCCTATAAGTGGTGTTGAAGTCATATAGCTTACATGTAGTAAACCTGCTGTTGAACTGTTAACTAAAACTGTACCGCCGGCAGCTATCGTTCCCGTAAGGTTTTTATTAACATACTGCAATTTTGCAGGGTCGTAAGTCATGTCAAATTGATAAGATATTATGCCACATGATGTGTGCAATGTGTCTGTATTTAAAACAGGCATAGTAACAGGATTGCTAATATGAACAATTGTGTCCTGTGTTAAAATTGACGCATTACAAGAAACACTACCTATACCTATTACATGAACAATATTACCCGTTATTGTTACTTGTGTTAAACCTGTATTATCTGGTTTTATTTTCCATATATTTCCGCTATTAACATAAAAGAGCGTATTAGCAGCTAAATCCCAGGCTTTTTGAGATTTATTACCTATACCAGCAGCACTTAATTGAGTTTGACCACTTCCATCTGAATTCATCACAAACAAATTACCTGGTTGATCATTATACGCTACTTTATTTCCCAAACCGCCTGATTCTGGATATTGTGCGAAAGTTAAGACTAACTGTGTAGGTAAAGCCAAAGGATTATTGTCCACTTTAGAATATATTCTTTGTGAAAAGGCATCGCCATAATTTGAAATAACCCAAAATATTTTCCCCGCTTCATTCCATGTGAGACAACTTTGATGTTGCGATACTCCTGATCCATCATTAAAGGTTGACTTGCCTGTACCATCTGAATTTATTATAAAAAGTTTGTAATTTGAAGGATTACCGGAGTAAACAATTTTAGAACCATCATACGATACATCAAGATCTCCATAAGCATCAGTTGTATTAGGAACAGATATATTATTACTTCCATCCGGATTTACTAGATATATTTCAGTACCGTTAGAATAACAAATTTTTCCGCCTCCATAACCTGCAAAATTATAATCAGGTATTCCTGTAACAATAAGCGTTTCCCCTGTACCATCAAGATTGGCAGAATAAATACTATAGGGAGAAGATGCACCTTTCACATAAAATATTTTTTGCTGTGCAAAAACACTGTTCAATCCAATTAAGGACAGTAAAATAAAAACCGTAAAAACTTTTTTCATAAAATTTTAGAATTAGTTTGCCTCAAAGTCCCGCAGGCGTTAGTATTAGCAAATAAAAAGACGTGGAACTGTAACATTATTTGTAAGAGAGGTACTGGTATACCCGATACACAATAAGTACTGCCCACGCCTTTGACGTGAGCGTTTTACTTATTTTTGTGTATCTAAAAAATTACCAGTTTTCTCTTACAAAAATAAAGCTAACGCTTTTTATATTAAAGTTTTGTTAAATCAAATGATTTGTTTTATTGTTGTTGGCCTCCTTTCTTTGTTTTAATAATTCACAAATATAATCTATTTAGTTTTTTATAGTCTTTTATTTTATATAAGTAGCTATTATTTTCATTTTTTCATTTTTTTTATGTTTTTTAAAGCTTTTTTATCTTCACTTTCTATCCGTCTTTGAACTTTTTTTATATCTTCGGCTGGTGGTAAATTTTCAGGAATTACACCTCTATCGTTAAGCATTTTCCTAACCGCTAAATTATTATCAATATGTTCCTTGGCTATTTGAATATCTCCCTTTAAATCTTTATCAATAACATTATGACTTGTAAGCTCTGTTGCAAAATCTTTTGCCTTAATAGTAAGCGTTGGAAGAAAATCTGCAAGAGGTCTATTTGGGGGCATTTTTAAAATCCGTTTCATATCATTTGTTGTCCTTCCTCCAAATAATGCTTGGTCGCCCTTAGAGCGAATAAGAGAAAAACTCTTGTCATCAACACCTCTTTCAAAAATAATTCCTGATAATTTTTTTTCAGATTTTGATAGTTTTTCT
>CAZVOS010000532.1:0-3060 GCA_964628845.1 uncultured Bacteroidales bacterium
AAAGGTCTTCTTTGTTTACGGCATTGAAGAATTCAAAAGGGCCTGTATTCAATACCTTTTCGGAAGGGGCTGTTTTACGACCTGTTCCAATCACATTTTGATTGCCATACATTTTACGGAGGGTTAGAATTAGTTCCGAACCGATTTGTCCGGCTGCACCAACAACAAGAATTTTTTCCATAGATTATATTATTTTAGGGGGTTATTAATTATTTTTTTTTTGCAAACATACACTTTTTTAAATATCAGAAACTAAAAAATATATGTAATGATATTAAAAAATGTATTATAAATTACCGTACTTCTTTTAATGCTTTGTCCATACATTCGCAGAGTTTTTCAAAGACCATTTCCTTGGGCCCATTGCCGTCAATAGTATAAACTTTCTTATTTTTACTGTAATATTCTCTCAGTGGGAGTGTTTTATTTTCATATTCTTCAAGACGTTGGATGATGAGCTCAGTACTTAAGTCGTAAGTTCTTTGATTAGGTGTTTTTCCTCTTTGTATGAGTCTTTTCATGGCTTCAAGAGTAGGCACATTTAAGTCGAACATAAACGATATTGAAGAGTTTGATTTTCGGAGTAATCCATCAAGAATATAAGCTTGGACTAGTGTACGAGGAAATCCTTTAAATATAAAACCTTTAGCATCAGGGCTAAGTTCCATTTTTCTTTCAATAAGTTTGATAGCAATTTCATCAGGAACATTCATTCCTTTTTCCATATAAGGTTGAGCTTTTTTACCAATGTCAGTTTCTTTTTTTATTTCTTTACGCAGCATTTTACCTGTTGAAATATACACGAGGTTATATTTTTGAGCCAATAGCAGACCTTGTGTTCCTTTTCCTGAGCCAGGATATCCGAGTAAGACCATATTGACCAGTACTTTTTCTAATGTTTCTTCTACAACTTTATCTATTCTATCTGACACTTGTTCTACATCACCGATGCCATCGACAGGAAAAAATATTTTTTTCTCTTTATAGAATTTTGCAACTGGGGTTGTTTTGTTGTTATATTCTTGTAGTCGGTTTTTAAAAACATCAATGGTGTCGTCTGTACGGTTTGAATCTTTTGCTCTTTTATACATTCTTTCAATTAGTATATTTTCAGGTGCTTCGAGAGCAATCATACACGAGAGAGCAGTATTCATACGCAGTAAGAGGCCTTCGAGGATATATGCCTGAACAGTTGTTCTTGGAAATCCGTCAAAAAGAAATCCATTAGCATAGGGACTCATTTTAATTTTTTTCTCAATAAGCTGAACAATAATTTCATCTGATACAAGCTCACCTTTATCAATAGCATCTTTTGCCGTCATGCCTAAAGATGTTTTTTCTGCGATTTCTTCTCTTAATAAATCTCCTGTGGCTACATAAGAGAGCTTATACTTATCAACCAGAAATTTTGATTGTGTTCCTTTACCTACGCCAGGAGGTCCGAATAAAGCTATATTAAGCATATTTTATATTTTAATTATTTATTCTATGTGCCACTCAGTACCTTCTTTAGTATCTTTAATCTGGATATTTATTTCAGACAGAAGGTTTCTAATTGTGTCGGAAGTATTATAGTCTTTATTATTTTTTGCTTCTTTACGTAAATTTAGAATTATTTTCATTAAGTTATCAACGTAATTATCATTAGTTGATATATTTTCAATTTTAAGACCGAAAATTTCAAATAAGAAGGTATTAAAAATATTTTTCAGTATTTTAATATCTGAATGTGATAAAGATTCTTTTTGTTCTTTAACCAGATTAATTATTCTAACAGCATCGAATAGTTGAGCAATGGCAATAGGGCTATTAAAATCATTATTCATTGCGTTATAGCATTTTTCTCTAATTGAATTAATATCTATAGTTGAGGCATTTGAGGGTATTAATTTATCAATGTTAAGGTATGCATCACATAACCTTTTTAAACCTTTTTCGGCAGCTTTTAAAGCATCATTTGAGAAATCGAGAGTGCTTCTGTAATGAGACTGAAGTATAAAGAAGCGTATTGTCATGGGGCTGAATGCTTGTTCGAGAAGCTTGTGTTTGCCATAAAAAATTTCTTTAAGTGTGATAAAGTTACCAAGCGACTTACCCATTTTTTGGCCGTTGATAGTAATCATATTATTATGCAACCAGTATTTAACTGATTCTTTACCAATAGCAGCTTTTGATTGGGCAATTTCGCATTCATGATGGGGAAATATTAAATCCATGCCTCCACCATGAATATCAAAATAATCACCCAGGTATTTTGCACTCATTGCAGAACATTCGAGGTGCCAACCTGGGAAACCTATGCTCCAGGGGGATTTCCATTTCATAATATGTTCGGGTTGGGCTTTCTTCCAGAGAGCAAAGTCGAATGGATTTCTTTTTTCATTTTGACCGTCTAATTCTCTGGTATTGCATTGTAAATCATCTAGAACTCTGCCCGAAAGCTCACCATAGTTGCCGATAGTTTTATATTTTTCGATATCAAAATAAACAGAACCATTGTTAACGTAAGCCATATCGTTATTTATAATTTTCTCAATCATTTCAATTTGTTCAATGATATGACCTGAAGCTCTAGGTTCTATACTTGGTCTTTTCACATTGAGCATATCCATATTAATGTGATAGCTGTCGGTATAAAACTGAGCAATTTCCATGGGTTCGAGTTGTTCAAGTTTAGCTTTTTTAGCTATTTTATCTTCTCCTTCGTCGGCATCATTTTCGAGGTGTCCAACATCAGTAATATTGCGAACGTATCTTACTTTATAACCGAGATGTAATAGATATCTAAATATCAGGTCGAATGTAATTGCAGGGCGTGCATGTCCTAGGTGAGCTTCGCCATAAACTGTAGGGCCACAAACATACATACCTACAAAGGGGTGTTTAACAGCTTGGAATTTTTCTAACTTTTTATTTATTGTATTGAATACGAATAATGAATTATTCATTAATTAAAATTTGGACTACAAAAGTAAATAAAATGCTTAAATAAGTTTATTTAAAATAAAAAAAAGAGACTGTCAAAAAAATAGACAGTCTCTTATAAAATAAATTTGGCGG
>CAZVOS010000533.1:0-3055 GCA_964628845.1 uncultured Bacteroidales bacterium
ATTTTTATAGTTTTAGTTTATCTCATTTAATGTTTTTATATTAAATTAACATGTACGAAGGATATCATATTAATGGTCTTTTTATATACCGTTGCAAAAGTAAAAGATTTTTTTTAACGAATATTAATACTTGTTTTTTTTATAAATAAACAAAAGTTTTTAAATTTGCGTTAATTAATAAAAATTTGTTTTTATGAGGAAAATAGTTGTATTGTTAGTTGTATTATTAATTACAGGTATAATAACGTATGGACAGGGTAAGGGTTACAATGTAAAAGTAAAGATTAAAGGACTTAACGCTGAAGACGCATGTTATCTAGGAAATTATTTTGGCGATAAACAATACGTGCAGGATACAGCCAAGATGGATGTAAAAGGTTATTTTGTTTTCAGAAATGAAGAAGAAGTTGCCGGAGGTATTTATTTTATAGTATTACCCGACAGAAAATATTTTGAAGTCATTATGGATAAGGAACAAATCTTTATTCTTGAAACTGATACCAGCGATTTGATAAATAATATGAAAGTTAGAAATTCGGAAGATAACCAGCAGTTTTATGAATATTTGAAATTTATTGATGCCAAACATAAACAGATAACGCCATTGGCTGATAAATTAAAAGAGAACTCTGAGGATTCTGTTGGCAATGAGGTTATAAAAGAAAAGATTAAAGTCATCAATAAAGATGTTGAAGATTTTAAATTGAACTATATTAATAAAAATCCCAACAAATTTTTATCTAAAGTATTTTTGGCATCTAAGGAAGTCGAAGTCCCTGATGCGCCTTTGCTTGATAATGGGCATATTGACAGCTTGTTCACTTATAAATATTATAAGGAGCATTATTTTGATAATATCGATTTTACTGATGACAGATTGCTTCGGACACCCATTTTTCACAATAAATTAAATAATTATATTTCAAATCTTGTTTTACAGATACCCGATTCTATAATTAAAGAATCAGATTATTTGATTGCTAAAGCTAAAGACAATAAAGAAGTATTTAAATATCTTGTTTGGTTTATCACCAATTACTCTGAGCGTTCAAATATAATGGGCATGGATGCTGCCTTTGTTCATATGGTGGAAACATACTATATGACCAATAAAGCTTTCTGGATTAAACCTGACCAATTACAAAAAATAACTGAACGTGCCACAAAACTTAAGCCCCTTCTTTTAGGGAAAGTAGCACCTAATGTTACAGTAATGGATTCTGTGGGTCGAAAACACAGTTTGCACAATGTAAAGGCAAAATATACTGTGCTTTATATCTGGAGTACAGATTGTGGCCATTGTAAGAAGATGACTCCTGTATTAAAAGATTATTATATAGAAAACAAAGCCAAAGGTATTGAAGTGTTTGCTTTGTGTACAGAAACAGATATGGATGAATGGAAAAAGAAAGTACTTGAATACAATGCACCCTGGATTAATGTATGGGATCCCATCAATATGTCTAATTTCAGGGATATGTATGATGTTTACAGCACTCCTATTATATATCTCCTTGATAAAGATAAGAAAATAATTGCCAAACGTATTGATGTAGAGCAATTAAAGGAGTTTCTTGATAAGATGATGAAAGAAGAAATTAATTAATTTCAATACAAAATCAGATACACATTAATTTTATTATTAAAATTTTCTTAAATTTGTTTAAGAATTAAACATCTGTATATATAAATTTAAAATCATAACACTATGCAAAAGAAATTGCGTTTCCTATTTATTCTATTATTGTTTCCATTTATTATCAATGCGGCATATTTTACTTATCAGCCCTATACAATTCAGCAGCCGGATGGTGAAATTATTGAATGCTTTGTAAGCGGGGATGAGTATTTTAACTGGCTGCACGATGCTGAGGGATATACGATTATACAGTCTTCTGATGGATTTTTCTATTATGGTATCGAAAGCGATGGCTTGGTTATGCCTTCATCATTTAAAGTCAATACGGTTCAACCTGCTAAAATTGGTCTTAAAAAGTGGGCAAAAATATCAGAAGAACAATACATGAAAAAAAAGAATTTTATGCATGGTTCTTCAATAAAAAGTACTTTGGGTCCAAGTTCAGGAACAATTAACAGTGTGGTCATTTATGTGCGTTTTTCGGATGATACAGAGTTTACTACTACCAGAAGTGCATACGATGCAAAGTTTAATGCAGTAAGTACTTCATCTCTTAAGAATTATTTCAAAGAAGTATCCTATAATATGCTTGATATAGTAAGTCATCATTATCCTGTTTGTGCCCTATCAACAAATTTATCGTTTCAGGACAGTTATCCAAGAAATTATTACCAACCTTATAATGCAAGCACAAACCCTAATGGATATGTTGACGATGACGACAGGGAACTCAGAGAGCACACCTTATTGGTTAATGCCGTAAATGGTGTTTCTTCTGAGATACCTACATCTTTGAATATTGATGCTGATAATGATAACAGGGTGGATAATGTGTCATTTATCATTCGTGGTAATTCAGGAGCATGGGCTGAATTGTTATGGGCACACCGCTGGTCGCTCAATTCACAGACAGTATATATCAATGGCAAACAGGTATGGGATTATACTTTTGAACCAGAAAATCAGACAAATGTAAGTACTTTATGTCATGAGATGTTTCATGTGGTTGGGGCACCCGATTTGTATCGTTATAGTCAGGATGGTTTTACTCCTGTTGGGGCTTGGGACTTGATGGCGTCAGGTTTTGTTCACATGGGCGCCTTTATGAAATGGAAATATTCAAATCAGACATGGATTGATAGTATTCCTGAAGTTACTTTACCTGGAACATATACCTTACATCCTTTAACATCACCTACAAATAATGTGTACCGTATAGCTTCGCCCAATAATCCTGATGAATATTTTGTTCTTGAATACAGAAAGAAAGAAGGCCTGTATGAGACAAATGTTCCTGGCTCTGGTATAGTTATATACAGAATTAATACGGCTGCTGGTAATGGAAATGCAGGTGGCCCTCCAGATGAAGTTTATCTATACAGACTATCAAAAAAGAAAAATAAGATAGTCTTTAAG
>CAZVOS010000534.1:0-3047 GCA_964628845.1 uncultured Bacteroidales bacterium
GGTGATTTTATGGCTTTTTCTGTTTTCAACTTAGCTATAGCTTTGTCCACTTTTTTACTATCGGGACCTGTGAGTTAGCAATTTTTCCTGCGTTAAGTGGCACACCCGCATTTTTCATTGCAGTAAGTACTTGTTCTTTTGTGTCTACAATTTTTTATTAAGTTTATAACAACAAAATTAAAAAACAAATCGAATAGGTTATCATTTAAAAATGTTAAGTATTAAAAATTCAACTTACTATTCTGTGACCATACCCTTGATGGTAAGAACCACACTTTGAGTTTTAGCATTCGACCATACAGTAATGGTTTTATTTATAGTACCAAGTCGTTTGGTGTCGTAAACTACTTTTATCACATCAGTTTTACGAGGTTTTATGGGTTCTTTAGGCCAGGTTGGCACAGTGCATCCGCATGAAGTACTTACATTTGTAAGCAATAAGGGTTCTTTTCCTGTATTTTTAAACTTAAATTCACAAGACCCATCGGCACCCTTTTTTATAATGCCATAGTCGTGCACCATCTTACTGAAAGATATTTCTGCTTTTGTATTGTTATTCGGATTATCGTTCGCAGTCTGTGCCTCTAAAAAATTAAGCAAGTAAAAGAACAAAAACATAAAAACAGATAGGGTTCTTATTTTCATAATTTAAATTTAAGAATTGTTAAGTATCCTTAATCTTATTATGTCGCAAACATACGACATATTTTAAATAAATCCTAATATTTAATGTTAAACTATTGTTAAATTTGCCCTCATTTTTTTCCACAATCAAAATGTTAATAGACTAATACTTTGGTATTATTAATTTACAAAGTGCTGAATATGGAACTGACATAGAAATATATACGGCAAGAGGAATTGAAATAGGAGCGACCTTTAACATAAATCAAAATTAAAATTTTTCTGAAAAATCGTAGCTTTTTGCCCTCCTTCACCCTTTCATCCCTCCCCGACAGCTATATAGAAGAAGCCACCCGCCTGTATGTGTATTGGGTAGCCCTCTTTATAGTGTTTTGGGTTAGTGGTGAAAAAAGAAGTAATCTTAAATAAATCCGATATTAGGTATGTTTTTGAGACAGCCCGACTCAAATAAGCAAATAAGATTACTTGCAAAGATACGATTTCAATAATTTGCTTCTTGAATTTTTCTTAAGGCGTCTGATGGCTTTTTCTTTAATTTGTCTTACCCTTTCTCTGGTAAGGTCAAATTTGATGGCAATTTCATCAAGTGTAAGTCCGTGATTTAAGCCAATACCAAAATACAGGTTGATGATGTCGCGTTCTTTTTCTGAAAGAGTAGCCAGAGAACGTTGAATTTCTTTTGATAAGGATTCGTAAATCAATGAGTCGTCAGTATCTGGTAAATCCTCATTGATAAAAACATCGAGCAAAGAACCCTCTTCACCCTGTACCAATGGAGCATCCACTGAAACATGACGGGTAGAGATACGCAGTGATTCTTTAATTTTATCTTCAGAGAGTTCTAAAGATTTAGCCAGCTCATCGGCCGAAGGGGCTCTTTCGTAAAGTTGTTCTAGTTTTGAAGATTCTTTCTTTATTTTGTTCAAAGAACCCACCTGGTTTAAAGGTAAACGTACTATACGCGATTGTTCGGCGAGTGCTTGTAATATTGACTGACGGATCCACCAAACAGCATAAGAAATAAATTTGAAACCTCTGGTTTCATCAAAACGTTGTGCAGCTTTTATAAGACCTAAATTGCCTTCATTGATAAGGTCGGGTAAGCTTAAACCCTGATTTTGATATTGCTTTGCCACTGATACGACAAAACGCAGATTTGATTTGGTAAGTTTCTCGAGAGCAACAGTATCACCTACTTTTATCTTCTGAGCCAGAATAACTTCTTCCTCAGCAGAGATTAATTCTTCTTTGCCAATTTCTTGAAGATACTTGTCTAATGATGCTGTTTCTCGATTGGTAATGGACTTTGTAATTTTGAGTTGTCTCATATTGTTATTTAATTAATATTGAGTAAGTTACAAAAATAATTTGGAATTTCCAATCAAAATGCAAAGATACAAAAAATATATGTAATTTTAACTATAAATTGCAATAAATATTTTAAAATATAAATATTTTTTATATCCGCAATCAATACGAGAATCAAAACAAATTGTTACAAAAAATGTATTATCTTTTTAACAATCCATAAAAAAGAATATCTAAGAGACAATTGATATCATCCTCTATACGTTTGATATCTTTCTCGATGGTCCATGGGAATTCAAAACCCTTCATGGCAGTGAGTATAGCAAAAGCAGTAAGCCCAACATCCTTTATCTGTAAATTATATTTTTTAATACCTTCGTCCAATATTTTGCTAATGATTTCAAGTTCTTCTATATCATATTTAGTTCTGATATTATTAATAAAGCTATAATTTTCAATATATTCTTTTTGAAAAGCGGTATAGAAATTAGCCAGTTTGTGAAACATTTTCATCCGTGTTAAAACATAAGCTCTTATTTTATCCTGTGGCGTTTCACACTTATTTATCTCTTTTAATATCTCTATTCTGAGTATATCAGCTTCCTTTTCTATAACGGCTTCATATATCTCTTCCTTGCTTTTGAAATAATAATATATTGAGCTCTTTGCTTTATTTATAGTTGCTGCAATATCATCAACAGTAGTTTTTTTTAAACCAAAACGAGAAAATATTTCCTGTGCATTATCTATAATAAGTTTTCGAAAATTTTTTGACTTCATAGTATTAATTAATGTTGTATAATTTCTCCTTCACCATTATCAATTAGCTCTGTATTTACTGGGTTACCAAAATAATGAATATCTCCTACATATTCAAGTAAGGCAGTTAAATAATCACTTGTCTTAATAAAGCACTGTCCTGTTCCTTTATGTCTTATATTGGTTGTTTTTGTATTAAAATTCTGCATATAAATATTACCTGTACCAGCATTATAAACCGTACTATTATTAGTAAAGCCGGTGATATAAATATCGGAACAACCATTATGTAATTGAATTTTAGAATTATTTGCCTTAATCATTAACTCGACTCT
>CAZVOS010000535.1:0-3034 GCA_964628845.1 uncultured Bacteroidales bacterium
AAAAGTACAAAAATATATTAATCAAAAATATATTAACAATATTTTTTAAAATTTTATAGCTTAGTCATACCCTCAGCTTCCCATCGCACTGTCCAGCTCTTAGTGAGGGATTGACAAGGAATATAAAGGGATATGATATATAGCTTAGAATATGATTCAATTTGATTTGTAGTACAACCGATGGGTTAACCCATTGGTTAGCTAGGAAGGAGCTGGAGAAAATTATAAATTTTAATTAAAGATGTTTTTTTTTTCTTTATCAGCTTTTTTAATAAGAAAGTGAGTTTTTAAACCTAGTTTTAAACATTTTTTAGTAAATAAGTTTTTTTTGTTGAGTAAGATATTAATGTCGCCACTTAAATCATAAGTGTCATAAATAAATCTAAGAATATGTATCATAAAATAATTAGAAAACGAAGTGTTACATTTATTATTAATTTGACTAATCATATTATTATTAATGACTAAATAGGGTTTATAAAATTTAAGATAACTAAAATCAAAATGCCCTTTTAGAAAAACTATTAAATATTTTATAAATGATTTTTCGTTATCGAAGAACTTTTCTGATAATTTAATCATTTTAAAACGCACACCCTCATTAGTTAATCTAGAATTTTTGGCTATTTCACACATTGAGTTTTCGTTGCCAATATAAAGAGTACGTAATATTCTTTTTTCAATAAAATTAAAACATTGGGCATTACTTAATATATTATCTATAAGCCTAAATAAACAAATGCTATCATTTCGAAAATCAATTTCAAAGTTCGGATAATGCTTTGTAAAATCTAGTTTGAATTTTTGCTCAATATCGTTTTGAATTTTTGTGAACTTATTAAAATTATTATTTCCAATTAAGTCAAATATATTTTTTTTAATTAAGTTCTGAAGTTCATTATATGTTTCTATAGTACAATTTTTAATATTTTCAAACGACTTATGGGTTCTATAATATTCAATGATGTCCTTAAGTGAGAATAAATTTTCACTATAACATACATCCTTTGTTTTTTCAGAAATACCTTCTGTAATTTTCAAATCTTCAATTGAATAATTAATATTTAATATATCCATAGTCATAGGCATTTGATATGCAATTTTATTTTTATAAGTTTTACATAATAAAATAAGTTCATTTTCTGTTTTTATTCCGCAATTTCTGAGTTTAAGGAATGATTTATTATAATTATAAAAATTAATTATATCATCAATAGCATACAATTTGTATTTTTTACAAATTTTATAAGCTCTTTCTGAAAGCAAATTTTTTAATTTTAGATCTTCAATGTATAAGCAAAAATCGCCTGCATATACTTCATTTAATTGATTTTGCATAAAAAAAATTTAATCTGCAAAAATATTAATACAATTCTATAATATAACCTTTAATTAGTTATAGGTGTATTATATGTTGTAAATGGTATGAAATTTTGAGCAAACAGAAAAATTATTTAAATTTCATTTTAATGAGGATAGTGTTTTTAATAAAATCATCACATATAAACTGTAATATATAGCTTCCCGAAGCTAGTTCAGAAAAATCAAGCATAAAATGTCCATTCGATTTGTTAAATTCAAATATATTTTTTTGAATTATTTTTTTACCTGTAATGTCATATAAGGTGTATTGAGCATTGTCATCGTTTAGGTTTGAGTAAGCAATATAAAATACATTATAAAAAGGATTGGGATATACAGTTATGTTTGTTTCATCATTATATGCTTGGAAACAATTCAAAACTATAGGGTTAAATATTTTTACAGTACCGTTATTATCTACTTGTTTTAATCTGTAATAAGATATACCATTAAACGAATTCATGTCATATAATTGATATTCATTGGTTATGCTGCTGAAATTTGCTGCCTGTACAGTATCTATAACAATCCAATTAACAGCATCAACACTTTTTTCTACTATAAAATAGTTGCTGTTTGTTTCAGTAGCCGTAGCCCATTTAATACAAGCCCTGTTTGTTTCACAAAGCACATTAAAATAGAGCAATTCTATAGGAAGTGGAATAGGGTCATTCATCAAAATCCAAATATTATAAAACTGAGCATCATCTATATAACTTGTTTCAAATGTTTTATCAATATCGTTTACAATACTTCCCCCATATACAGGCATAACTGTTGTTAAATTTTGTGTATATAACACATCCGACCAGACATGAGCATCGGAATTGTATCGTTGGGCAATCATATTAGAAGGAAACACATTATCCATTTCATTATCAATATAAGAAAAGGTCAATTTGCCTTCAACAGGTGATTGACTTGATTTGGTGTCATTTTTATATCCCAAGTACCAATACCTGTCCACCATCAAGCCTCCATCATTATAGGTGCCTAAATGTTGTACGCCTTCAGGACGCGGAAGATTATCAGAAGCAGCAGTTCCGTAAGTTGACATCTCAATATAACCATCAGTGCTCATTGTGTTAGTTAAAACTTCAAAAGTATAGGGGATAATAGTTGCACTGTCTTTTCCAAAAGGTACTGTATAAGTCTCATTTATAGTATCTCCAATATTCCATTGTACCATGCTTTTCAATACCTCGGAACTAGGGTCTGAAGCTATAAAGGTTTCAGATAAAATATAACCTTGTTCACTTTTACCCTTGGACGCTCCTGTTATAGCATTGGGATTTGGATTGTTTATTATCAATTTGTTACGATTTAAGTTCAATTCTCCTTTTTCTAAAAGAAGCGTGTTTTTAATTTTTAAACTGTCGATAACATCAAGGGTAACTTTATCACCAATATTTTCTGTATTAATGACTAAATTATGAAAAGTTAAAGTATCAGGTGTAGTAATCATTTGCTCTCCTGTACCTATAAAGTTTACCGTTCCGCTATCGGTATAAAATGTACCTCCTGCTTCAACAATAAAATCTCCTTCAATACTTATTTGGGCTTCATCTTGTAATTTTAAAGCACCGAAAATATTAGCGTTGGCATAAATATGCAGTTCTTCATTATCCATTATTTTTATTTCTTTTAAGGCTTCTAAAATCAAATTTTTACA
>CAZVOS010000536.1:0-3031 GCA_964628845.1 uncultured Bacteroidales bacterium
TGGTCTCTTTGTATCCTTTTTAATCGGTTATATAAATTAGGGTCTGCAAAATTCATTGATGTGGCTCCTGCTATATGACCATTGGCAAATTCGTTGGGTGTACGCACATCTATCAGAATGCCTTCGCCCGAATCAACAAGCGTTTTAAATGTTGCTGCATCTACATGTTTTACTTCTTGCGTAAAAACAAAATTTATCAAGCTTAAAAATACTGTGGTAAAAATAAATCTATTCATCCTTACAAAAATAAAAAAGTAAATATACGATAAGTTTAAAATAAAAAAGGTATAACACTAATGTTGCACTAAGAATTTTTTAATTGTAACCCCACTCCTACTTACAAATTTCATGATATAAAGTCCTGAAGGTAAATGTTTTATACTTATAGTTGTATGAGAATCATTTAAGTTAATACTTTCTAATATCAGATTATGTGTATTAAGTATCTCAAGATAACAAATATCATCTCCTTCAATATTTATATAATCATCAGCAGGGTTTGGATATATTTTAATATTTTTTAATGCTTTCTGAATTGAATAAGAGCTTACAGGAGTACCCAAATGGTATTTCACATCAAGCAATGGTTTGTAATGCCCTGTTGAAGCGGCATTATAGACACTTATAATATTGTTGGCAAGCGAATCGTAAGCATTCATACTTATTCTGAACTGTGTAATTCCAGTAGTATTGATAAAATCAAGATAAGCTGTATCGCTTATTTGAAAACGCATTTTATATTTATTACCTTCGGCTGTACCAATAAGGCAAGCAATATTATCTGCATCGGCAGGTTCAGTAAAATCGCTAATTACCACATCAGCAGAATTGCCAAAATAACCCGAAACAATATCCAATAAGACCATATCAGTTCCATAAAAGAGCACAGGATTCTGATTTGTTACAGCATTTCTTGTAAGGAACAGGCATGCATCAGTAACTACAGCATTATCGGGCAGGTCTTCTGTATTGAAAGTAATAATGCTGCTGGTTTCTCCCACAGATGAGATATTTCCAAAAGAAATCTGGCCAATACTTACATTATTATTTAATAAAGTGCCCTCAAAATTTCCTGACAGTGCTTCGAATGTAGTGTCCTTATTTTTCCTGAACTGTTCCCAGAAAAACAATTCCGTTTGTCTGTCGCAAAAATGCTGATAGGCATTTTGGTTGAGATGGAAGGCATCAATATTAGCCAGCATTGCAGCTCTTGGCGATGGATAATTGATATTTCCTCCGGGCAATGTTACACTTAAGGGCGCATAAGCAGGCAAATAAGGAGGGATAATCAGATTTGTGCTTTGCCCATATACATATTGCATAAGCCCCAGATTATTGACAATATTTAATTGTGGGTCGGACAAAGACATATCCGTGAAACGCTGAAGGAGTTGAGACAAAATGCCATTAATTTCGTTAAAGCTTGGTGAGCCCATATCTTCAAAGAGGTCAGCATAAGCACCTGTAGGCACAAGGAAACAAGTTTCTCCGAAATTGGGGTAATCGTAGCCGCTCAATAAAATCTGAATATTTGGCTTGGTGTGTATAATAGTATCAATTAGAAAGTTTAAACGACTTTCGATGACATCAAGTAGAGAGTCGTTTTGTTGCTGTGTAAAATTCTTATGCCAGTCGCCAAGTATGTCATTTCCACCAAGACTTATCAACACCCATTCTATATCTGGATTGTTATTTAGTGCATTTACGATATAATTGAGTTTGGGATTAACCATAAAATCTTCAGCTTCTGCACCATTCTCTACAGTATTTGTTCCCTCTTCAATGTAATCAGGATAGCCGAATTTGTCAAAAGAGTTCTTGTAGGTGCGGTAAACCCACATAAAATTGCCCCAGCTATCCCCTAGCAGCAATACCTTTTTTAAGGTAGGATAATTACAGTTCTGAGAATAGGATTGAAAGGTAAAACAGAAAATAATCAGCAAAGAAAAAATACGTATCATAAGTTATTCGTTATCACCTTCGGTAAAAGTATTTTCAGTATTAAAATTATTATCAACAGCATCTGTTTTAAAATTTTGAACAGTTTTTTTATTTTCTTCAATAAGTTTACCAGTTTCGCATTTAAGAATACGTGAAGGGAATCTCTCAATAAGAGAATAATCGTGTGTAGCCATAATGATGGCTCTGCCTGTTTTACTTATTTCAAACAATAGGTTCATAATTCCATCAGAGGTCTCAGGATCTAGATTACCTGTGGGTTCATCAGCAAGAATGATTTCGGGGTCATTGATAAGTGCTCTGGCAATAACCACCCTCTGTTGTTCTCCACCCGAAAGCTGGTGTGGCATTTTGTGTCCTTTTGTGGCTAATCCTACCTTTTGCATCACATCGTCTAATCTGTCAAGCATTTTCTTTTTATCTTTCCAGCCCGTTGCTTTCATCACAAACAGAAGATTTTCCTTTACAGTACGGTCTATAAGTAACTGGAAATCCTGAAATACAATACCAATTTTTCTCCTTAAATAAGGAATTTGTTTGCTTTTTAATTTTCTCATGTCGAAGCCGGCTACTTCAGCGTTACCATCTATGATAGGGATATCAGCATAGAATGTTTTCAATAAGCTGCTTTTTCCTGAGCCAGTACGGCCAATAAGATAAACAAATTCACTCTTTTGAATTTCGAGAGAAACATTAGCGAGTATAAGGATATTTTTTTGAAACACCGAGACTTTATCCAGTTTAATAATTGTATCAAGAGCCATAATTTTATATTTTAAATGTTTTAATAATGCCAAAAGGTATTTTATTTATAAGAGATAAAAATTCATTTTCATATTGTATCAAGCCACATTTTTTAAGAGCAATTGAGTGGTTTCCTGCTTTAAAGTATGCAATGAGCGTAAAGTTATCATCCCTTATCTGAATGTGATTGCTTATTTTTCCGTTTCCTTTTATTTTAAGCACATACATATCTAAAAACTAATTAATTCTTTTAATATTAGCTCCTAGTGCATTAAGCCGTTTATCTATTTGCTGGTATCCTCTGTCAATCTGTTCAATATTATGTATC
>CAZVOS010000537.1:0-3030 GCA_964628845.1 uncultured Bacteroidales bacterium
ACGGGCTCAGCTTTATAAAAAGATTTTATTATACCTAAGCTTATCCATTTATTCTTTAGCTCCTTTGTAGTGATTATTAAATCGAAATGTGCTGCACCTGCTTTATTTTTTTTTGAAATATCAATAAAACTTAAAATTCTTTTTTTATCATTTTCATCAATTAATATATCGGTAAATGACATTTTAAGAAGTTCTTCGCTTTTATAACCAGTTACTTTACAACTGGCATTATTTACAAAAAATATTTTGTTTTCATTAAAAATAATTATGGCTGCTGGAGAATTTTCGGTAAGCGTTCGGAAGCGTTCTTCACTTTCAATAATAGCCATTTCTGTACGCTCACGAGCCGACAGCTCTTCATTAAGGGCTTTGTTTCTTTTATTTATCGCTCTTTTTAGAGTTAAATTCCAAATTATTAT
Organism: uncultured Bacteroidales bacterium; assembly: GCA_964628845.1. Lineage (GTDB taxonomy): Bacteria > Bacteroidota > Bacteroidia > Bacteroidales > PXBB01 > JAKIYU01. The sequence goes on from CAZVOS010000537.1 coordinate 420, forward strand.
GATAAAAAAAATCAATCCTATAATGAGTAAAAAGAGCAGGTAATCCTTAAATATTCTATTTAAGGTTACTCTTTCTGGTTCCAGTGGATAAAACCATTTCTGATATAATTTGTCGTATAGTTTTTCTTCTTTACTAATGGATAAACCCTCATTCAAATAAAATATAAGTTCAGGATTGTCTTTTTTAACAGCAAAACAATATTTCTGTGCATAAAAAATATTTTCTGATAATCTAATATTATTGTATTTGTTTTTATTAATTAAATATAAACCTTGTAATTTTGATAATATGGCAATTTTCTTATTATCTTTTCTTATCATTTTTAAAGCCTCATCAGCATTGGCTACGGGTATAATATTTTTTTCATCGAGCTGAAGCTTCATTGTTTCGTGCATTATATCGTCCTTTACAACTACAATATCTCCTACATAATTTACAGTATTAATTTCATAGGGATTTGATTTTTCATAAAAAATACCATAGGTTACAAGATTATGGGGAAGACTTAAGTTAAACAGTGAATTGCGTTCATTTGAAAATAATATGGATATTATGTCTAGTTTTCCGTTTTTAAATAGTGTATAAGTAATATCCCAAGGATTGGCAATAATTTTATAGGGGTATCCGTACTCCTTTAAAATATGTGTTGTCAAATCAACATTAAAACCCACATGCTCACCATTCTTATCTGTATATTCATACGGAGGATAGTTATTATCAATACCTATCATAATGGTATCCTGTCCTTTTATAATAACGCTTAGTAAACATAATACAATAATTATTGTTCTTTTATAAAGCTTAGTATTCATATCAGTTGTATTAAAAAATGATAAATAAGCCATAAATTATTACAGCTTTAATAATTATCAAAAATAAGAAAAGAATTTATTAGTTAAAGATATCAGGAAAGAAATAATACACAAGACTGGTGCCAATAAGAACTAATAAAAGTATAATTATGACCAGTTTCTTCCCAAATTCTAATTGCTCATTGGCTATTCTTAACTCATTCTGTCGTATAATTTTTCTTATCAAATTAGATATTCTTTCAAAGGCGGTTTCACTTTTGATAACATAGTCATAAGCACCTGATTTTATGGAGTCAACAGCAATCTCAAGTTTATCATATGCAGTAAGCATAATTACAGTTGTATGAGGTGAAAGCATGCTTACTTTTTTCAGAACCTCAAGTCCATTCATACCATTATTAAGTGCATAATCAAGTAATACCACATCCGGTTTGGCTTTTAATTCCTTTAAACAATCTTCCCCATTACTGAATATACGTAAATTGGTGTAATTCATATTTTGTAATTCATTTTTCGAAAGACTTGTAAATGCGGGGTCGTCATCAACAATAAAAATCAGTGGGTTTTTTGGATTTTTCATTCTTAAATAAACTATTATATATTTCTAATTAAAGTATTGATTATTAATTTGATAAATATGAATAAATTGATACTATAAAATAAAATATAATTTAGACAAAGATAAGTAATAATTAATTATATAATAATATAAATGTAAAAAATTAACAAAAAAAAAATTAAAAAGAATATCTTATGATTTATAAATTCAGTTTGAGTATTGAAATTCAGGTATATATGAAGTTAAATAAATTATTAATTTAGTATATTTTATACAAAAACAATAGCTATTTTTGTAAACAAATTAACATTAAAAATAAAATGGGAAAAAAATTTATTGATGAATTGAAGTGGAGAGGAATGATACATGATATGATGCCTGGTACTGAAGATTTATTAAATAAAGAAATGGTAACTGCATATGTAGGTATTGACCCTACAGCAAATTCCTTACATGTAGGACATTTAGTGTCAATAATGATGTTAAAACACTTTCAATTATGTGGTCATAAACCCATTGCATTGGTTGGAGGTGCTACAGGTATGATTGGAGACCCTTCAGGTAAATCTGAAGAAAGAAACCTTATATCTGCTGAAGTTCTTAATAAAAATATTAATGCTATAAAACAGCAACTGGTCAAATTTCTTGATTTTGAAAATGGCAACAACAAAGCAGAGCTTCTTAATAATTATGACTGGACTAAGGAATATTTTGTACTTGACTTTTTACGAGATATTGGTAAGCACCTCACTATTAATTACATGATGGCCAAGGACAGTGTTAAAAATCGTTTGGAAACAGGTCTTTCGTATACAGAATTTTCTTATCAGTTGTTACAGGCCTATGATTTTTACTTCCTCTACCAGAACTATAATTGCCGTTTGCAAATGGGTGGTTCCGACCAATGGGGTAATATCACAACAGGCACAGAACTCATCAGACGAAAAACAGCAGGTGAGGCCTTTGCATTAACCTGCCCCCTTATTACTAAAACAGATGGGAAAAAGTTTGGCAAAACTGAAGAAGGAAATATTTGGCTCGATGCACGGTTAACTGCTCCATACAAGTTCTACCAGTTCTGGCTTAATTGTTCTGATGATGATAGTGAATAATATATTAAAATATTTACACTCTTCTCAAAAGATGAAATTAAAACCTTGATTGACGCACATAAAAATGCCCCACATCTACGACTCCTTCAAAAAACACTTGCCAAACAACTGACTACTTTTATTCATA
>CAZVOS010000538.1:0-3029 GCA_964628845.1 uncultured Bacteroidales bacterium
GCATGAGTGCCGACATGGAAAATCTGGTTGAAACTTCATTAAATCTGGCCATAGTAAAATCCGAAAATAAAGAAGCAAAAGTTATTTGCTTGTTAAGAAGCTCTGTTGACTCAGCAAAAGAAGACCTTTCAATAATGGTTGAATCTGTATTCAAACTGGCAGGTGCTACAGTCTTACACGAGGGCTCATACCCCGGATGGAAACCCAATATGGACTCTGCCATTCTTAACGTTTGTAAAGAAACCTATCAGAAATTGTACGGTAAAATACCTGAGGTTAAAGCCATCCATGCAGGTCTCGAATGTGGTTTACTTGGCGGCGTTTATCCTAACTGGGATATGATTTCATTTGGCCCAACCATCCGTTCTCCTCACTCCCCCGATGAAAGAGTTAATATAGCAACTGTAGATAAGTTCTGGAATTACCTTATTGAAGTACTAAAAAATATACCTGCTTAAAGACAGTTTATTTTTTAACAACCAACTTGCCCGTCTTTTTTATTTTATCATTAACAGTGAGTTCGTAGAAATAAATTCCATTCTTCAAATGTTCACTGTTAATGGTAAATGACTGTGTTGTTATGCCCTCGTATATGTCAACTTCTCTACCTGTAAGGTCATAAATTTTAAAAGAGTAGTTTAATACATCAGATATCGGGTTATTAAATTCAATTGTAGCACAAGCGGCAAAAGGGTTGGGGTATATATTCAATTCAATTGTTGGCAAAACAACGGCAAGAGGATTCAGAGATGTGGCATCATAAATAAAAATCTTTAAAGAGTCGTACACAAAGTCATAACCGTCATATAGTTGACCTGATGTGGCTGTTAGATTAAAATTATATGTAGAATCCATCTCAAGACCTGGTATATCAACAAAGATAGTATACTCAAAGTCGGGAAGGTATTCGAATGTATATCTGCCATCAATATCTGTTTCGGTATGACGGATTATCTCACCAGCCGGATTCTTCTCCAAAGTAACTCTTATCCCACGCGAGGGGGTACTACTTCCGGGTCCTTTTGAACCACTCAGATTTTCCCATACAATACCTGTAATAGAATTGCCATTACCAGGATAATTTTGCCAATAGGTATTGTTCTGCATATGTATAGTTACGTTAGTATCCGAATGTGGCTGCATAATAAGTGCATATTGCCAGTAAACAGAATCACCATAGTAAGTAGGGATAAAGTCGGGATATTGAACAGAATCGGCTATAGCAATAATAATAAACTGCCCATATTCAAGCACATTAGAAAACTGAAAATGGCCATTATTATCAATATCTACTATCTCCTGCACCCCAAATAAATTATCAAGAGGGTTTTTAGGAATAAGTTGTACTTTACCTGCAGTGATTGCAGCAGAACCATCGGTGTTAAAAACATTGCCAGTAATCTGATAGCTCGACACTGTATCCACAAGAACTTCTGTTATTTTAACTGATAAATCGCTTCTTGTCTGAACTATAGCAACAGGATAGTTGAGGTCGTTTGTCCAGAAATGAAAATTATTAACGGTATCACGAATGATTTCCATGCCATAAATGATGTTTCCGTTTAAAGAGCCAAAAACACTGTCCACCTTGACAAAATATTCATGAACACGTAAAACGTCAAAAGTACCTAAAACTGTTGTCAAAGTTCCAAAAGCATCAACAGTAACTGTTTTTTTAACCCTGCTGCGATAGATGGTATCTATGTCGGCGGGCACAAGATTAAATGCCACCTGCCAGTACGAAGAATCACTAAAAACATCATTCATCTGTGCTGGGGTTATTAAAACCTTGTCTTTAGGCACCTGATGTGTTATACCATACTGACTCACATACCCAATAATATTAAGCCCATCATTCTCCGACTCCAGATACATATAACCAAAATTAGAATAATCTACAGGAGCGGCACCCATCAAAGCCCCATAAAGTAAAGAGGGGCCATAACTATAAATATTGGCATCGGGAAATGTGGATGCATACTGATGGTATGGCGTTGTTGACGAATAGGAGGTTACCTGAGGATAACTGACATTAACAGCTGTAAAATTCCATGTCTGTGCTGTTGAACTTGCTATACCTATATTGGGCTGTGATATAGTGTCGTGTGCCAGTAGATTAACCCTGCCACTTCGGGGCAAATCAGCACCTGTAACTGTTATTTGTGAGTGCACAAAAGAAAATTGCAATACACACAATGTGGATATAAAAATTAACTTTTTCATGGCTTTATATTTTAAATCTCAATTTCATTTTTTTACAAATATAATTATAATATAGAAGTTAGTCAATTTATTTATAATTGAATCTGAAAATATTTATGCTAAAGTGCTAAAAAAATAGTTTGAAATGAACACATATATTATTTTTTTTTAATTTTGCATTTAACAGAAATTAATATATTATCAAAAAAAAATAAAAACACTTATCATTATGAAAAATCAAACAAGCGAAAATGTTATTCTTGTACCCTACGATTTTACAGAAGCAGCCGATTGCGCAGTGAATCATGCTATAGGTATGGCCAAAATGTTAAATTATGAAGTGCGTCTTTTTCATGTTATTGGAAAAGAGGAACCAGCAGCAGTAATGACAGATAAAACTGAAAAATTAAATACATTGGTTGATGGCTTACAAAAAAAGCATAAGCTTATTGTGAAATATTTAATAAAAGAAGGAAGCATTTTTAAGGATATAGCTAATGCAGCCCTTTATACTGGTTCTAAATTTGTTGTTATGGGCACCCATGGCAAAAAAGGCATGCAACATATTGCAGGCAGTTATGCCATGAAAGTTATCACCAAATCAAGTGTACCATTTATTGTTGTTCAGAAAAAATCCTTTAATAACGGCTACAAAAACATAGTTATAACACTTGACGATACCATTGAATCAAAACAAAAAATTAAATGGGCTGTTTATATTGCTCAAATATTTAATTCAACAATATATATTTATTCCCCTAATGAAAAAGATACAGAAATTGGAGGACGCATCAAGAGAAATCTCAGTCAGATAAAATCGGTATTTG
>CAZVOS010000539.1:0-3026 GCA_964628845.1 uncultured Bacteroidales bacterium
AGAATTATGTGTTCAACTGAAGGTCCTATGGGGCTTGCAGCATTATACTTAAAAAATGCCTTTTCTGTAGAAACTTCTTTTTATGTACATACAGACTGGATGACTTTTGGCAGCACAGTACTCAAGATAGATAAAGGTAATATGAACAGGTTCAGAAGAATATTAAGAATCTATTATAAGTCGTTCGACAAAATTTTTGTACTCAATTCAGAACAACAAAAATGGTTCAGTGAAAGGAAAATGTCAATTAAACAAGAAAACGTTTACTTAACTGCTCATTGGGTTAAAGATATCTTTAAACCTTCTAAACCAGAGAAATTTAGATTTTACAATGTAAAAGAAAATGACCCTGTTCTGCTTTTTACTGGAAGACTAAGCTACGAAAAAGGCGTTGAGCAACTGATTACTGTTTACAATGAATGTAAAGAAACAACCCCTAATTTAAAGTTGGTTATTGCCGGGCAGGGCCCTGCCGAAAACGATTTAAAAAATAAATTACGCGATGCCGTCTTTTTGGGATGGGTACCTCATAATATGCTCCCTACTGTTTATTCTTCAGCCGATTTATTAATTCTCCCTTCGCAATTCGATACCTTCAGCTTCTCTGTACTTGAAGCTTTTAGTTGTGGCCTACCCGTTATAGCTTATAATACAAAAGGTCCTAAAGATATTATCCACCACAATATCAACGGTTTCCTTGTTGATAACATAGAGCAGTTGACTGCTTTTATTAACTTCTACTTCACCAATCCTTCTCAACATAAAAAATTCAGAGATGAAGCCATTAAAAGAGCCGCAGATTATAAGGCCGAAGCAATTATGAATCAACTTCTTAAAGATGTTAATTTAAGTGAGAATGTGTAATGATACGTATATTTGGTGGAAACACGGCCTTGTTTATCATATTTATGTAAAAAGTTTCTTCGATTCAAACAACGACGGCATAGGTGATTTAAAAGGCATTACTCTGAAACTCGACTACCTCTGCGAACTTGGTATGGATGCCATCTGGCTTTCTCCTGTTTACCCTTCTGCACATTATGATGGTGGCTATGACATTACCGACTATAAAGCCATTGACCCTCAATTCGGCAATATGGACGACTTTGATGAACTGCTGTCCCAATGTCATAGCCGTGGCATAAAACTTATCCTGGATTTGGTTATGAACCACACATCGCACCTGCACCCATGGTTTATCGAATCACGCTCTTCGCTTAACAACCCTAAAAGAGACTGGTATATCTGGAATCAAAAAAAAAACAACTGGTTCTCTTTTTTTGGAGGCAGTGCCTGGACATTTGATAAAACCACTAAAAGTTATTACCTGCATTCATTTCTAAAAGAACAACCCGATTTGAATTGGCGTAATGAAGAAATGGCAGAGGCATTTTTCGGAAACATCAGATTTTGGCTCGATAAAGGGGTGGATGGATTCAGACTCGATGTTATTAATGTTATTGCCAAGGATTTCAGACTGCGCCCTAACCCCCGGGTTTTTAAAATTCCATTTTTTCAGAAAGTCAAATACAATATCAACCGCAAGTACTGCTTCAATATTATAGAAAAGCTACGCACACTCGTTGATACCTACGACGACAGGCTTATAATAGGTGAAATTTATATGTTGCCTCCCGGTAAAAGCAAAAGGGTTCTGAGTTTTGTTACTAAAAATAAAAAACGTTTGCATCTGGCTTTCGATTTCTCACTAACGTTTAAAAAATTCGATGCCGGCACTTATTATAAGTATCTGAATAAATGGAATAAGTATAAAGAATCAGCCGAAGGCGTTTCTATGGTATTGTCCAATCATGATTTAGGAAGGCATATCAACCGGAACCCGTTCAGGTTACATAAGACCCAAAAAGCCAAAATCGAGATTATGTATTTGCTTACTTCATTTGCAACACCTTTTATTTACTACGGTGACGAAACAGGTATGAGAAATATTTCAGTCCCTAAAAATAAAATTACCGACCCCTTAGGAATAAAATTCTGGCCTTTCTATTCAGGAAGAGATAAATACAGAACCCCCATGCAATGGGATATGAGCAAGAATGCAGGTTTCTCGACAGACGAACCTTGGCTGGCTATTGATAAAGAGTTTAAAAACCGTTGTGTTGAATACCAGAAAAATATACCTGATTCTATTTTCAATCTTTACAATACGCTCATACGTATCCGAAAAAAATACAAGGCACTGCACATGGGTACATGGATTCCCTTTATCAAAGGGACAAACGGTGTTTTGGCATACCACCGCCTATACGAATCAGAAGAAGTTTTAGTGATACTGAATTTTCGAAATAAAAAAACCGACATAAAACTTCCGGATTTAAACCACTACGAAATTCTTGTTGATACAACTGCTTTGGCTCATATTGGCTTAGCACAAGAAAGTATTACAATTAATCCTTTTCATGGACTTGTGCTTCTTAAACAGAATTAATTTTAGTTTGGCTCTTAGTGTATTTAATAATAAAACACAGGAGAAGTCAGAAAAAAAATCAATTAATATTGAAGATTAAAAATAAATATTCAAATTTGTAAAAAATATTCTTTTTTAAATAAAATTATCGGGAATGAAACTTACAATGGTTTATTTTTTATTAATCAACCTAAGTATAATTTTTCAAAACAATATTTTTGCACAATGGCAGAACCTTGCATTAAACACAAACGAAAACCTTGTGTCGGGCTGTTTTGTTAACGACTCAGTTGGTTTTGTTATGAGTAGCAACGGAAGCGTGTTAAAATCAATGGATAATGGCATTACCTGGCATGTAAATGCTGCTTTAAATGGTATATTTACTACGCTCTACGCTCTTGGGGAAGACACCCTCTATGCAGCAGGCAGTGTGCTTTACTGCAGCACCGACGGCGGCGACAACTGGCAGCAAAGGAGTACTTTTCAGAACGTTGTTTCAGATATGTTCTTTTTTGACGGGGACAAAGGGTACGTTATAGAACCTGGATACTTTACCTGCACATGGGGAGATGGCCCACATATTTTCGATAGATACAAG
>CAZVOS010000540.1:0-3017 GCA_964628845.1 uncultured Bacteroidales bacterium
GCGACACTGTCCTTTATTTTTCTTCATTAAGAGCCACAAGCCAGGAAGAAACCAACGCCCTTATACCTCCTTCTTATACCACTATGATTTATAAATCGAATTTAAATATCGGCGGATGGAGCGAACCAAAAGAAATTGACAGTAAGATTAATATTAAAAATGCCCATAATGCGAACATTAGTTTTAATGATACTAAAAATATCATGTATTTCAGCAGATGCTACGAAGAGACACCCAACAAAATGAACTGCAAACTTTTTATGACCAAACTGGAAAATAACAAATGGTCTTTGCCCGAAAAGCTGAATCCAATGATTAATATGCCCGACTATACCTCTACACAACCAGCTTATGGCAAATCAAAAGAGGGACAGGAAGTGCTTTTCTTTGTATCCGACAGACCTGGTGGACAAGGTGGTTTAGATATATGGTATGCCGTCATCAAAAATGATATTCTAAACGCTCCTATTAATCTGGGAAGCTTCATTAATACTCAGGGAGACGAGATAACTCCATATTACCACATCCCTTCACAATCTTTATATTTCAGCTCCGACTGGCTCGAAGGACTGGGTGGTTTTGACATCTTCAGGTCGAAGGGTTTTTATAACGATTGGAATAAACCCGAAAATATAGGATACCCCATTAATACAAGTTTTAATGATATCTATTTTGTTCTTAATGATGAATACCCTGAAGCATATCTTACATCTAACCGTCCCGGCTCTCTACATCTTAAAGGTGAAACTTGCTGCAATGACTTATATTACGTTAAATATGAAGAACCCATAAAAGATACCATCATCGAAATTGTTGAAATAATTGATACTGTTCCTGTTACAATTAAAGAAAAAATTGAAGAATTACTCCCCCTTACTCTATATTTTCATAATGATGAACCCGACCCCGCAACCACTAAAACAACAACTGAATTGTCCTACGAATCTACCTTAGAAGCATATACAAAACTTAAAGATATATACAAAAAAGAATATGCCGAGGGCTTATCAGCTAAAGAAAAAATTCAAGCCGAAAACGACATCATGGAGTTTTTCGATTCTTATGTCATGAATGGCTTTGATAAATTAAAACGTTTCTCGACCTGGCTAACCGAAGACCTTGAAGCAGGCCATACAGTACAAATAACCATCAGAGGATATTGCAGCCCCCTTAACAGAGGCATTTATAATGTAAACCTATCCAAAAGACGCATTTCAAGTCTTGTCAATTTTATTAAATCTTACGATAACGGTAAATTATTACCCTACCTTAACCATACAGCCGAAAATGGTGGCAAACTCGACATCTTTGAAGAACCCCTTGGTGATATGCAATCAGCTCCCTTTGTCAGCAATAACCCCAATGATGTAAGAAATTCTATTTACAGTCGTGCCGCTGCCCTCGAACGCAAAGTGGAAATTGTGATGTATAATTCTGGTCAGGACAGCACTGATTTTGAATTTCCTGAAATATCTTTCAGAAATCAAAAACACGATTTTGGTGTGCTTAAAGAAAATGAAAAGAAAACCCATATTTTTATCTTCAAAAATACTGGTAAAGCACCTCTACTGATTACTTCTGTTGAATCTACTTCCTCGGCAATTATTACAGATTGGGAAGCCAAACAAATTCCCCCCGCAGGTACCGGGGTTATTAATATGCTATTTGATACAAAAAACCTTAACGGAAATATTACTGAAAATATCTATGTTACTGCTAATACAAATCAGGGAAAAATAATTCTTGAAATAAAAGCACATATCGAATAATCTAAATACAAATATGTATGTCAAAGAAAATCTGGAACAAGAAACATAAACACAAAGAAGATAGTTTCCCTGAAATAAATGAGATTACTTATTCAAATTATAATTCATTAATTTCTTATTTCTTATGAGAAAATATGTATCCTTTCTTTTAATGTTTAAATGCTTTGTAGCAATGGCTCAAATGGAAGTAATAAATCCATACAGTTATGAAGATAAGGGATACTTCCTCAATCCTCAAGCTATTAATAATGGTTTTATTGTTACGGACAATTATTCAAATTCTCTTTATAAAATTTCTTCAGGTAAACTAGAAAAAATTATTTCTGCCCCCGGCTGTGGCAGGTATTATACCATTTCTCCCGACAAAAATTTTATTGGTTTTAAGTATATTAAAAATGGCAAACAAGCTCCTGCACTTTTTAACCTAAGCAATAATGAGATTATCTTATTACACGAATTTGTAGATAATTGCGGGCAAGTGAGTTTTTCAACAACAGATATTATAGCTTATACTATTGAGCATGAATTACACCTGCATTCTTCAAAAAACCATGAGATAATTATTTTGGAGGGGTATTCTAATATTACGCCTATATCTCCCAATGCTAATTACGTTGTTTATTGCTATAATGAAGGTCTGTACCTTTATGATATCAATAACAGAACAAAAAGAATGATATCACAACCAGGGTCATTTAGTGTATATCCACAATGGTCGCCCGACAGCAAAAAGATTCTATACCAATCGGGAAATATGTATGTGTATGATATACACACCACAACCAGCTTTAATTTGGGTGATGGCTTTGCCCCAAAATGGTCGCCTGAATCAAAGAATATTATTTTTTACAAAACATCCGTCATTAATGACAAGATAGAGAATTCAGACCTGTTTATTTCTGATTATAAAGGCGAGAATAGACATCAGATAACTTCAACAGAAAATATTTTCGAGATGCAAGCATCTTTTATTGATGAGAATACTCTGGTATATCACAGCTATGGAACTAAATCCATTGAAAAAATTGTTTTAAAGGGCTATTCAATAAAGAGTAAATCCACAATATATAAACATCAGGGAAATCTGGATATTGATTATTTCAATCCACTTCAAAACAAATCTGAGGTGCGTATTCCCGGTACAATTCCTTATGTTCATCAGGTTTACGACACACGCGATGACCACTACGGGTATGGTTCATGTGCACCTGCCACCTGTACTATGGCATTTGCTTACTTCAACCGTTT
>CAZVOS010000541.1:0-3012 GCA_964628845.1 uncultured Bacteroidales bacterium
GAAGGCATAGGTGGCTGAACCCCAATGCCGAGAAAACTAAGTCCGGCTTCGATGAGTATGGCTGAGGCAAAATTTGCTGCAGAAATTACAATGACTGGGCTTATGACATTTGGTAGTATATGTTTAAAGATTATTCTGAAGTTGTTATAGCCCAAAGCTTTAGTTGCTTCAACATATTCTTTTTCTCTTACGCTTAAAACCTGTCCTCTAACAACACGGGCCACTTCAACCCACATCGTAAGACCAACTACAATAAATATTTGCCAGAATCCTTTTCCTAAGGCAAAGGTAATAGCTATAACAAGCAAAAGAGTTGGAACAGACCATATCACGTTGATAAACCAAACAATTAGATTGTCTACCCAGCCTCTGTAATACCCTGAGAGAGCTCCTAAAAATATACCTATTACCAGAGAAATAAAAACAGAAATGAATCCAACAGAAAGAGATACCCGCGTCCCTATGATAATCTGACTTAAAACATCTCTTCCAAATCGGTCAGTTCCTAAGATGAACTTCTTTTTAATAATGTGTTTTTCTGTTATAATTCTTTTCAAAGAATCCAGATCGGCTTCCTGAATAGAGTTGTCAAACTTTTTAAAAGTGATTTTGTTATTTTCTATTTCTGTTTTCTGTTCAAATATAGATAGTGGATATACCACATCTATAAGCTTGTATTTCTTCTCTATAATATAAATTGAATCTGTTTCGATGTTTGTACATATAACTATTTCATCCGTATTAAAATAATAATTTTCGCATGGAACTGAAATGAATGGCTTGTTATAACCAAAAAACATTTTATCTAGGAAATTGGGTTCCTCAGCTTCTTCATTTTTACAGACTAAGAGCATTTGAGCTGAAAAACCAGGATATTGGGTTGTAAGTTCAAGAAATTGCTCATTGGCATAAGGTGTTTTATCCGGTGTAATTATATAACCCAGAATAGAGACAATAATAGCAAGAATTATTAAAAATACGAAAAACATGGCTATATAATTTTTTTGAAATCTTTGCCATGCCAGAATACCGGGCGATTTACTGCTGTGGTATATTTTTTTTCGGAAATACAAAATATAATGGATTAAACAATGTTATTTTTACAAAAATAAATATTAATGTTATGAATATAACAAAATGTATAAAATTCGTATTATTTCTTTTTGCGTTTTATATATCATATGGCACATATACAGTAATTGCTCAGCTTAATGTGGCAAGTGCTCAACAAATTGAGCAATTTTATAAAACAACAACATGTGTTGTTAAAGACGGCAAGCCCTTTTCTTTTTTCAATGTATATCTTAAAGATGCCTTAGAAAAAAACTGGAAATTAACCAAGCTAAAATTTATTGAAGTGGATGAATTTGAAAAACTGCGTCAAAATACTGAGTATTCATTTATCTTATTGTCGGAAGCTACATTTAAGGAAGGAAAAGATATTGTCAAGCTTGATATATTAAATATTGTTCTGGGTCAAAAAGGAAACGGGCTTGATGATATGCCCGATTTGGGTTCTATACCTTTGTGTTATACCGAAGATGATGAAACAGTGTATTTATATAAAATTCCAGCTTTGATAAAGATGATTCAATATCAGATGGATATTGCTTTTAATAATAAGATAACTTCTCCACAGTCATTAATAAACCATCATAATCAGTATAGAAAAGAAATTAGAAGCAAGGAACTCTGGCTCTTATATGAAGAACTTACAGATGAAGTTAATTCAGGAGACAAATTGAAAAAAGCAGGCATTATAAATGTTAAAATAAAATCGAAAGATGAGTTGGAAGAGGCCATAGAAAAAGGAAGTGATATTTTGTTTATTCATGCAATAAGCCCTAATAAAGAAAATACTAATGGTAAAATGTGGCTTATAGTTATTTCGGCAAAAGAGGGTAAGGTTTTTTTTGTAAAAGAGAAAAATTTAAAAAATAATGATGAAAATGGCTTAGGACTTAAAGATATTCAGGATTTGGTTAATTGAAAAATAAATGATAAAAGGACTTTACAAAATAACTTATACTAAATTCATTGCCGCAGTGATATATGCTCCACGACAACATAAAGGCAATAAAAATGTATATTTGAGAACGGATACCTGTGATATCCTGAATAAAAAAGAAAATAGTACCTGATAAGCCCCTTTTCTTAAAACTACCATTTTAATAATTCATCAACCACTCCCCAAGCATCCATCAATCCTGATTGATAACGACTTGTAAATAAATTTTATGAAAACCATGAGCCAGAAAGAGAGCGAGAAACAAAAATAAATAAAATTCTGTGCTTAATAATATACTTCTGATGTTAAGGTTTTACATAAAAATGAAATCTAAATGTTTTTTAATTTTATTGAATCAATATCATTTAACCATGCCTCTATAAGAATAAATTCCTTTTTATCAATAATATTCATATTAATAAGCTCTTCATAACATTTCATAAGGTTCTCATTAATATATTCCTTACCATTTTTAAGTTCTAAATCGCAAAGTTTTTTCATTATTTGTGTATTGTTTAAATAACCGGGTATCTCATCCGTAAAATCTTTCATTAGATTGTGTGTATTTCTTTCCTGATATACAGTGCTGGGATGAAACAATATATTCCACTGGCATGTCCATGCGATACGTTGAGCAACGAACGAACGCCATATATCTGTCATTCTGAAACTACAATAAGAGGGGAGGTACAGTAATGGGAAGGCATCTTTAAACCAAGTAGTGTTTTGGCTGTTGAATGGACAAAAAGTATCTTTACCAAGGGCAATATGTATTTTTTTTTCAAATTTTAATGGCAAAGGGGCGGTGAGCCGGTATATGGCATCCACATCTGGGTTGTCATCGGCCAGGCCTTGCTGAATTGGACAATCTGCAAAAACTATATCCTGTATTAAAGGTACTTCATCCAAGATATGTTCAAGTGCGAACCCCCTAGGCCATATATGTTTTTTAGTAAAATATTTATATACATTTACCCAGCCCTTTTTTGTTAATAAATGAGCTT
>CAZVOS010000542.1:0-2998 GCA_964628845.1 uncultured Bacteroidales bacterium
ATGTGTTTAGCCCCTTCGGTAAGCATGAGCTTATAACCCAGCTCATCAACCATCTCGCCTATATTATCAGAATATATCAACTCTGTATTTCTGAATGTTCTGGGTTTCTGTCCAAACAATTGCTCTATACGCCTGGCATGTGTCTGTACTTGTTTTTTAAACTCCTCTTTGCTTTTGAGTGCACATAAAGAATGGGCATTTGTTTCGGCAAGAAATTCAACATTATTGGTACGGGCAAGCATCTGAAAGCTTTCGAGTACATCGGGAGCATACATTTCGAACTGGTCTAAAGCACTGCCCGAAATGCTGAAACTTACCTTAAAAGCTGTCCCATATTCTTTTATAAGGTCGAGCAGTATTCTGTTAGCCGGTAAATAACATTTCTCGGCTACTTTACGCATGATACTTCTGTTGGCATATTCATCGTAGTAATCGTGTTTTATACCCATATCAAAAAAACGGTATGTACGCAAACGGAATGGTTGATGTACCTGAAAATAAAAGCAAATATTTCTTTTACGCATATCTTAAATAATTTATTGTTCTATTGATTTTTGATAAACCTGTAATACATTGTAAGCAGCTTTATCCCATTTTATATTATCTACCTCCACTTTGGCATGTTTTAAAAACATTTCCGACAATGCTTTATAATTGAGTATGCCATAAATGGCATCGGCTGTGGCATCTATATCCCAGAAATCGACCTTAATGGCATGTTTAAGTACTTCTGATACCCCTGATTGTTTTGAAATAATCACCGGCACATTACTACGCATGGCTTCGAGTGGGGCTATACCAAAGGGCTCGGATACAGATGGCATGACATACACATCGCTAATGGCAAACATATGGTCCACATCTTCGCCTTTCAGAAAGCCAGTAAAATGGAACTTGTGTGCCATGTTAAGCTGAGCCACACGCCTTATGGACTTATTGAGCAAATCGCCACTCCCTGCCATAACAAAGCGTACATTCTTATCCTTTTTGAGTACTTTACGCGCTGCTTCAATAAAATAATCGGGACCCTTCTGGTAAGTTATTCGGCCTAAAAAGGTAACAATTTTTTCTATTACATTTTTGGTGTATTTCGACAAATTGGCATTCTCATTTGGCTCAACACCATTATGTACAGTTATAACCTTCTCCTCAGGAATACCATACTTATTGATAACTATATTACGGGTAAGATTGCTCACTGTTATCACATAATCGGCTTCGAGCATTCCATTTTTTTCAATATTGAAAACCAATTCATTAATATTTTCACCCGACCTGTCAAATTCGGTAGCATGCATATGAACAACCAATGGTTTTCCTGAAATTTTCTTGGCTGCTATCCCAGCCGAGTAGGTTAGCCAGTCGTGGGCATGTATCACATCAAAATCTTTATTAAGGGCAATTTGCGTGGCTACCAGTGCATACCTCGATACTTCTTCCATAAGATTGGCTCCATACTTACCCGAAAACTGATAATGTGTTGAAAAAATAGTGTTTTCTGATTTTTCAGAGAACTCATCGGTATGTTCAACTAAGCTTGAAAATTCTTCGGGAGATGTGTACGGTACGAGGTTCGAAGAAATTTCCAAATAGGTAAAATGCTCCCAGTATTTTCTCAGAAGTACATCCTTTAAGTTTACAGTAACTTCGCTTGCATTTACTAGTTCCATTGTCATCCTGTCTTCATCGCCATAAAGCTTTGGTGCAACAAAAATAACTTCTGCCCCCTGTTTTAAAAGCGCCTTGGTAAGTCCATAACAGGCAGTACCTAAACCACCTGTGATATGAGGAGGAAATTCCCAACCAAACATTAAAACTTTCATAAGAGTATATCTTTTTATAAATCTTTCTTAGTATCTTTTTTCTTTTTTAAACTTGCTATAAGCTTTGATATTCTTAGTAATTCAGCCACACTACTTGCCATCGAAATAGCCCCATTGGGATGATGCGGGGGATCTCCCTCGTAAAGTTCGGAAACGCTTCCAATACCATGCTCCCACATTACTTCTTCAAAATCATTGTATATTTCTTCAATTGTCTCTAAGCAAGAGTCGCCAAAAATATTAAGCAATGCAAAACAATAATGACCTATAAGCCATGGATAAACACAGCCATTAAAAGCAGCCATTTCCCGCTCGTATGTATTGCCCTCGTAACGTCCTCTATAATTTGCATCCATGGGTTCTAACGTGCGTAAACCACGCGAAGTAAGCAATTTCTTACGTACAACATCCATTACATCATGCTTTTGGTCGATACTTAGTGGTGAATAGGGTAAAGAAACTGCCAATACCTGATTTGGACGGATACTCCAGTCTTTAGCCCCTTCGTCAACACAATCGGCCAGATGTTTTTTAGTAGGACTTGTAAAAGTTTCACAAAAGGATTCTTCAATATGTTGTTTAATATCTTGCCAAGTGTGTACAAATTCGTTGTCATTAGCAAGCAGAGCCATTTCAACAGCAAAACAAATGGCATTGTACCATAAAGCATTGGTTTCTACAGCATACCCATAACGTGGCACTTCCGGTTTTCCCTCTGTATAAGCATCCATCCATGTAAGTGCAACTCCCTGTTCTTTAATAAACAGTAAACCGTTCTCATTTACCTTTACATGAGGCAATTTATTGCTTACAAAAGTTTCAAGAATGTCAAGAATGGGGTTTTTATATTCGCGCCATATCGTACCTTTCGATTTGGTAAACGAGGCATATTCCTGTAAAGCCCAGATAAACCACAATGATGCATCAGGGGCATTGTAAAGAGCTTTTAAACCATATCCCACATTGGGAAATAAGCCGTTGTTTAAGTCAAGGAGCATACTGTCGATGATTTGCTTACACAGCTTGGGTTCATTTTGAGTTAGAGTGAGCCCGGGTAAAGCCATAAACACGTCCCGCCCTCTTCTGTCGTACCACGGAAAACCAGCAATGATTTCTATCTTTTTACCTCTCTTCTTAATAAATTGCTGTGCCGAATTGCTCAAACAATTTTCAAA
>CAZVOS010000543.1:0-2998 GCA_964628845.1 uncultured Bacteroidales bacterium
TTATGAGAATGGGCAAATGCAAAGCACCCTAACGCTTATTAATAAGAAAGACAATATTTTTGAGAAAATTGAATACTACCCCAATGGGGTTATCAAAGAAAAGGGTCAGATGTTATTTAATACATCACTAGGCGATTACCAGAAGACAGGTAAATGGTATAATTATAATGAAAAAGGTCAAATAATTCTTGAAGAACATTATTATAAGAATAAACTTATTGATGATGAAGAGGATTAATAAGCTATTTTATCAAGTGATTCTTTAGTCCGTACAAAAATCTGCTCATAACCAAGTTTCATTAAGTCTTCTTTCTTTATATTTGCTTCCATCTTGGTGTAAGGTAAAGGTAAAACATATCTTTTTACACCGTCCTTACATTCTACCGTTTTTATTTCGGGTACTTTACTGAAATAAGACATATTCATATTTCCAGCTCCAAGTTGAATCACATATAATTCATAATTATATTCTGTTTTAAACGGTTCTGTTTCCGCTTTATTTACTTGAGTAGTTGAATTATTATTTATTGGCGTTACATTATTATTTACCTTTTCATTTAAATTCTTAGTTTTTAAAGTGGGTTGGGTGGTATGAATTACTTTGGTTTCGTTTGAAGCAATATAATTGTTTGTTGAAAATGCATTGTTATTAGTTTGTGTGTTAACTTTTTCAGAATTATAAGTTATATCAACATCTTTACCCATCATGGCATAAGCTTCTTTAGCTTTAAGGACAGACATCTCCTTATAATTACCTGCGAGAATAGCCATCGAATCGGCCATGGCAATATATTTATACGCCAAAGTATAATTGGTTTCTAACTGCTTCATGTACAAGTTAAAATTTTGTTCGCTAGGGTAGTTTTTAAGTATCAGACTGAAGTAACGTGCACTGTCGAGGAAAATAGTGCCTTCCTGATGAAATAATGTAGCTTTAAGTAAGGCCATCTGTGATTTTTCTTCCATATCTTTTGATTCAGAAAATAATTTCTCAGGATTATAATCATCGGCTTTTGTAATCTGAGATTTTACAGATACTGTAAATAACAACAAAGAGATAGAAGCAATAAAATAAGGCAAACGTGCTATAAGCATCATAAAAAATTATCTACAAATTTATTATATTTATAAATTCAAAATACAATTAAGATGTTAAGATTGCATTAAAAAACCCATTTTTATTTAAAATAAAAACAGGTTTTAGAGAGTGAAATAAATATGAAAGCTTTAATTATTAATCACCTTAATAATTTCCATACCTTTTCTGATAGCTTGTTCGTTTAAGGGAATTAATTTATGATAGCGTTCGGGAAGCACCTTAGCCAAACCTTTTAAAACATTTTCGAGGTCTATAATGGGTTTCATTTTAAGGAATCCTCCTAAAACAATCATGTTCATAATTTTTGTGTTATTCATTTTGATGGCTTCTTCGGAAGCATCCATTACACAAACAGTAATATCTTTTCTTTGGGGATGCCTTGTAATACCATTACTGTCATAAATCAACAAACCTCCCTGCTTAACATTGGATTCGAATTTATCTAACGAAGGTTGGTTTAAAACAATAACAGTGTCAAAGGAATTCACAATAGGGGAGCTAATTTTTTCGTCGCTGATGATGGCAGTACAATTGGCAGTGCCACCTCTCATTTCTGGTCCGTAAGATGGGAACCAGCTAACTTCTTTATTTTGCATAACGCCAGAGTAGCAAAGAATCTGTCCCATCGACAAGACTCCTTGACCGCCAAAGCCAGCAATAATTATTTCTTCAGTCATAATTTTAATATTTTATTGTTGTGGAACTTTAATATCACCAAGTGGATAGAATGGGAACATATTTTCCTCCATCCATCTGTTTGCTTCAACAGGAGTCATTTTCCAATTAGAAGGGCAATTGGAAACGATTTCTACAAAGCACGTACCTAAATTGAGTTTTTGGTATTCCAAAGCTTTTTTCAGGGCTCTTTTTGCTTTACGTGCATTGGCAGGTGTATGAACCGACTGGCGAGTTACAAAATAAGTGCCTTTGAGTTGAGCAAGCAGTTCGGTTATTTTAAGAGGGTTACCCATAGTTTTTATATCTCTACCAAATGGAGAAGTGGAACTTTTCATACCTTCCAGAGTAGTAGGAGCCATTTGTCCGCCAGTCATACCATAAATACCATTATTGACAAACACTATAAGAATATTTTCACCTCTGTTGCAGGCATGTATGGTTTCGCCAGTACCTATAGCAGCCAGATCGCCATCTCCCTGATAAGTGAACACATATTTTTCGGGCAAAACTCTTTTAATGCCTGTGGCAACGGCTGTAGCACGACCGTGCGCAGCTTCTGTCATATCCACATCAAAATAATAATAAGCCAATACAGAGCAACCCACAGGTGCAACACCAACAGTTTCATGCTGGATGCCTAACTCATCAATAGCTTCGGCCAGCATTTTATGGGCAGTACCATGTCCACAGCCCGGGCAATAATGCATTATATTATCGGTAAGAACTTTAGTTTTTTTATAGACCAAATTTTCCGGTTTTATTATTTCTGACATATCATTATCCTCCTATTAATTTAGTTTTTATTGCATTGAGTATCTCGTTGGGAGAAGGAATCATACCCCCAAATCGCCCGTAAAATTCAACTTTTGTTTGCCCATTAACAGCGAGCTTAACATCTTCGAGCATCTGACCGGCATTCATTTCAACAGTGAGTATTCCTTTAAGCTTTGAAGCCAATTTGTTGATAGCTTCGTAAGGGTATGGATAAAGAGTTTGAGGGCGGAATAAGCCAATTTTAACGCCTTTGGCACGAGCTTCTTGCATAGCTTTCTGAGCTATTCTGGCACATGAACCGAATGCAACGATGAGATAATCAATATCCTCGTCGCAATGGTGCGTAATATAACGGACTTCATTTTTCTCAACTTCCCTGTATTTGGCTTGTAAACGCAGGTTGACTTTTTCCTGTTGTTCTGATTGCAACTGAAGAGAAGTTATTAT
>CAZVOS010000544.1:0-2997 GCA_964628845.1 uncultured Bacteroidales bacterium
ATTTCTTCTTCGAGAGCATTAATAGGTATTTCTACAGGAAGATTTATCACAGAAATTTCCTTTTCAACAATTTTTTTAACAGTAGTTAAGTCATCGGGGAATGTATTATCAATACGTGTTTTGCAAGAAAATATGCACGATATTAAAAATAAATAAAATACAATTTCAAACTTTTTCATAAGGATTGTATTACAAAAAAGGGTTCTTATGTGCTACAGAATAAGCCTTTTAAATTAGCATAAAGATATTTACTGAATAATAATTTTTCTAAGTAGAGTATCATAATTATTAAGGAGTTTCACATAATAAACCCCTTTGGGCAAATGTTTTAAATCTAATTGTTTTGAAAAATTATGATAGGTATTTTCAAAATTATAAGTTTTCACCAGTTTTGCTTGTGCATTATAGATAAATATCTGGGTTAAGTTACTTATACTTCCTGTAATAACAATATTAAACAATCCATTTGACGGGTTTGGGAACATATCAAAGTCAAATTTTGCTTGTTTTTCATTTACATTGATGCAGGGGTCGAAAGTCAATGTGATACTATCTGTACCCTGACAACCGTTTGTTCCTGTTACTGTAACCGAATATGTAAATATGCCAAAGCCGATACCGTTTGTATCAAGGGTAATGTATTGTGTAGTAGCACCTGTTGACCAGAGGTAAGCGGTTTGATTGGAGCCGGCATTAAGTGTTATTGAAGCATCTCCACAAATCATTTGATTGGCGCCTAAATTAACTGGGGGTAATGGCTTGATGACAATATTTATATCATCAGTAGCAAAACAACCATTGTTATCCGTAACAGTAACAGAATAATTGGTTACTTGTGAGGGTGCAACAGTAATGGACTGCGTTGTAGCATTGTTATTCCACAAATAATTTACGCCACCGGAAGCTTCAATAATAACACTTGTACCATTGCATACATGAAGGTCGGGGCCTAAATCGAAGACAGGTATGGGATGGATAAATATTTCAATACTGTCCATAGAAAACATTCCATAGCCATTATCCACTGTAACGTGATAATACCCTGATTCGGTAACGAGTAAAGTAGAAGCGGTTGAAATAATATCCGGCGAGGATAATTCTTTCCAACTGTATAATGAATTCTGAGGTGCTGTAGCGGCATCAAGTAAAACAGTGCCTGTACATAAGGATGTATCATTACCCAATTCAACTACAGGAGCATCAGCAATAACAATATTATCAATATCTACAAAGAAAGATTGACCACCAGTTATATATATAAAGTTTAGGAAAATGTTATCACCAGCAAAAGCAGAGAGGTCAAATTCGAGATTTTGGAAGGCAGATGATGGTACATGATTGCCATTATTGACTTCGTATAACATATAATTATTAGTAAAACAATCATTAGTAGCAAAAATCTGAAAGGCATCACCATTTTGCATATTATAGGCATTGCCCAAAGTATTTACAATACGGTAGTCCATTTTCACTCTTGAAAGGTTATTAATAGGGCCAATTTTGGTAGAAGTAGCTTCCAGATTATTGGTTGTAGAAGAGAGTAAAGCAAACATCACATTAGAAGGAGCCCCATGTTCCTGTGCTATTGTAATATCCCCTGAACATTCAATATTAGAGCCCTCAAAGCCCTCAACATAAGGTAAGTCGAGAGGGAGTTTTATATTAAACGAAGAAGTGGTCATGTTATTAAAGGAATTTATTGTATCAGGTACGAGTTCGGTGCTTGCAAAGATAAAATATGTACCAGATTCTGTGGTGTTAAGTGTATCGATAAAATAAACAGCACTTTGGCCGGTACTTAAAGACGTTGTTAATGTATCATATTTAGTTATCATACTAGTACTTGGGTATAATATATCGACTTTAACAGGTATCTGAGTTTGTGTTGAGGATCCAAAATTTGTGATTTCAATGTAAATAGAATCTGCTGAGGTTCCACAAATATCATATTCAGGTTTAATAATAGCAGTTACACCAAGGTCGTTGTTAACAGGTTGATAAATCATAAAGTCATCAACAGCAAAACCCTCATCGTTTCCAGTGGCATCAGAGGCAAAACGTAAGCGTAAACGTACATTGTTTTGATTTATCAGACTGGCTGCAGAAGTGGAATAATTAGTCCAGCCGCTATTGGTACCGCTCCATTTAGGAGGGTTGTTAATAGGGCCATTAGAACTGCTGTTATTATAAAACCCTGGGTCTCCATCTAGTTTAGACCATGAGCCACCGCCATTAAGTGATTTTTCAAGAATCATAGCATCATATCCGGGTTCAGCTTTCATATTCAACCATAGGGATACCTGAGGGTTAGAAAGCATTTGCATATTCAAGCAGGGAGATAATAAGACAGAATTGGAGCTGTTGTTATATTTAGAGCTGAGTTTTGTCATCCACGTTTGAGCACCGCTGTGAGGGTAGCTAAGTACCATTTGGTCGGGAGAGCCATGCGCCCATTGGTCAACACCGGAAATGGCTTTACTAGTCCATCCCGAATAGAAAGCTTCATAATCTTCAGTATAGGGGAAAGTATTGAAAGTGGGTACAGAATAGACCTTTGCAAATTGCATATCATTATTGGGGTTCTGGTCGTTGTTTAAATTGACCCATGCCACACAATTGTATATATAAGGAACTGAGAAATCGGCAGGAGTGGTAAAGATAAAGAGTACTGTATCACCTGGATTCAGAACGGTTGAATAGTTTTGTGTTTGAGTAAAATTCATGCCACCGTCAGTGGAATAAATCAGGCCGAAATTGGTCTGGGGTACAGTACCTAGATTAGCAATTTTGATGGTAACAATTTCATTGGCGGTCATATTACATTCACTTATAGGCGACATCCATTCCAATACAGCCACATCATTTGCAAAGGGGTCATGTATCATGATATCATCAATAGCAATACCTTCGTCCACATTATTTCCATCGCTGACAAAGCGGAATCTTAATTTCACATTATTTTGACCAGCCATACCTGTGAGAGGGGCTTTAAACTCT
>CAZVOS010000545.1:0-2994 GCA_964628845.1 uncultured Bacteroidales bacterium
TGGGCAAAGTTATTTATAAAAATAAATAACATATAGAAGCATAATAAAAGTATTCTTTTCATTATTTTTATTTAATTAATATTTTATATGATTAACATGCAAATATATTAACTTTTTAAATACTATTATCAATTTTAATATTTAAAAAATCCGAGATAAAGTTACTCAACGAGATATATTCATTCTCATTTTTAATTATTTTTCTAACAAGCAATTCTTTTTTATTATCGTTCATCAGGGCAAAAATATCGCATCCAATAATACCTTTACCTATAGTTAATTTTCTTTTTAGAGCCAGTACTGAATTGAGGTTTAACTCCTTGGTAGCACTGTACCACAGAATGTTCTTTTTTAGAATTAGCAGACCTGTATTTAATTCAAGTCGTACTGGTGGTCGTCCGTGAAAATAATACACAGGAAAAAGAATAAGTGCAAGATGAATTAATGGGAGCATCCAAACAGAACTTTTTAAAGTGCCATTGCTCAAAAAAAATATTTCTGCAATAGCTATTATAATATTAATCACAATGAAAAGCGCTTGAAAAATTTCAAGAATTTTATCCACCATTGGTTTAGGGAAGATAATTGATTTAAGCCGCTGCCCCTCGGACATTTCAACAGAAATCTTGAATATTTTTTGAATTTCTTCAATGTTTATCATTACATATTTGTTTCGTTTTAGTTATGTAATCCCTCTGCGTGTATGAGAATATGTTTCGTAAGTTTTAAAATCAATAAAAACCATAACTGTCGTTGCAAAGTATATTTTGTGCGAGACATATCAGATATGAAGTAAGTTTAAGTGATTTTTCCCTGATGTTTTCGATACCTGCCTCGTTGATTATCTGCAAGCTGCCTTCCATTGTGGCAGAGCCCAATATTCCCGGTGACGATATCTGCCA
Source organism: uncultured Bacteroidales bacterium (assembly GCA_964628845.1). Lineage (GTDB taxonomy): Bacteria > Bacteroidota > Bacteroidia > Bacteroidales > PXBB01 > JAKIYU01. The sequence goes on from CAZVOS010000545.1 coordinate 903, forward strand.
ACCACCTGCACTGTGGTTACGTTCAAAGTCCAACAACATATCAAATTGTTTTTCTTTTTTTATCCATCCTTATGGCAAATTCTATATCAGCAGAATAACACATATAAAGAGTTAATTAATTTTAGCAGCCACACCATAACTTACCATGCCATTATCACCCCAAGTAAAAAACAATAGGGCTTCGCCTGGCAGTACAATAAATGACGTGGTAAATATATCACCATCCCAGTCGTCCTGTCCGTAAAATGTATTTTTTATAGCTGCTGATGGCTGAAAGTTGAACATTACTTCATTACCCTCTGAAGCATAAGGGTTGTTGTAATATTTATAAAAATATGGTGCGCTAGTACCAGTAGCAGGCAACGAAAAATTACCTACCCCAAGGTATCCTTCAGGAGTTACATCAAGCCATCTGTAATTACCTGCCAAGGATGCTTGTGTTACAGCAATATCAGGATATTTTATACCTGCTGTAAAACCCATACCAGGGCCATTATCAATAATCATATATTTTCCAGGATAAATAGTTCCTATATTAGTGGTACCTCCTTCTGAAAAAATTATTCTATTGGGTTCTGTAGTTGATACAGCCCATGTTCCAGAGCCAGCCCCAGCAAAATGCTGTGATTCACTAAAGTCATTATCATCTTGAGGACCAAACTGCCAGGTATAAGTTCCATTGGCATGCATCTCGTAGCCCCCCCACTGCAAATCTTCTACATCATAATACATAAGCCATATATATTTGCCCGCAATATCATTAGCCGTAAAATCCTGTTCCAAATCATTCTCGGCAGATACACCAAAACATAAAGAATTCTGTTGATTGCCCGATGGTAATGACGTAGCAAACAATTTCCCCTGCAACTCAATACCATAAAACACATTAGTCCCCACAGTAATCTCATATACACCATTTAAATCTGTATCTGTTTTAATCACAAAAGTGCCACTATCAGATACGTTAGTGGTTTCATTATGATATCTGAATTTCTTATTAACCTTATCTATTTCATAATTGATGATATCGCCATAACTGCCTGCCACTAAATATTTCTTATAAACAGCGGGCTGGTTGTTGTTATCATTATTGTTGTTGTTGTCATCATTATTATCCTTTTTACAAGCACCCAGAAATAATCCCATACTAAATAGTATGAATATAGGATAGAAAAAAATCTTCTTTTTCGTTTTCATAAATATGTGTTTTAAATGTTTATAATAAACAAATATAATTAAAATTTTGTTAACTGTAAAATTTTTGTAAATTTGAATAAAATAAAAATAATGATGTGCTTGTTTTTTAGCCATATCTTATTGGATTATAAAAAGTTAACTTTTTTATTATTTCTTTTATCATTATTCACATTACCCTCTTTAAAAGCACAATACAGCAGTTGTTTTGTAAATCCCAACCAGCCCAATGCCTGTTTTACAGCCCAGCCCTTCCCTACTGTTAATTTTGCTATTGAAAAGAACTTTGAAACTCTTGACAATACGGCCGTATATCAGTCGCAATTGCTTATGGATGTTGATGGAGACTGTATCCCTGAAATTGTTATGGCTGGTACCGACAATGCCTTAACATCGCCACGCATGACAAGCAGTATAAAAATCATCAACTCCACTAGCGAAGCCACCATGTATAATATTCCAACCGCACATTTCTCGTGGAGTGCAGGCAACAGTTTTGCCATTGCCGACCTCGACCAGAATGGCATTCCTGAAATTGTTGTGGCTGCAGCCGACCATACCCTTAACCCTCTTAACCTGGCAGGTCGGCTTATCTGTTATAACATCGATGGCACAATTAAATGGGTATCTGACCAGTCCTTTGGCAATAATAGCACATACCGATATGGAGGTACTGTGGGTTTTGCCGATTTCAATAAAGATGGCACCCCTGAAGTGTATATATATAACGAAATCTTTAACGCCCTCACAGGTGTTAAAATTGAAGCCACCAATTTACAACATCGAAGTCCCCAATAGAGTTTTCTAAATGTAAATATTGTTTCCCCTTACAAGGGTTCATACAAATCAACCCTAAAATTATCAATCCAAATGGGATTATTGTTTCTCAACCAGAAAT
>CAZVOS010000546.1:0-2986 GCA_964628845.1 uncultured Bacteroidales bacterium
ATTTCAATAATTTAAATATTTAAAAAAAAATCTTTATCATCATTGTTTATATATCTATAAATTATTAAAATATGAGAAAAGACAAACAAATAAGACCTGATATACAGGATCCTGCAACAACTTTTTCTATTAGTGCTTCATGGGCAATAAACAAAATGAGAGCGGAAGATTCTGGTTTTCAGAATTCTTTAAATAAACTAATTAATTCTGTAAAATCATCTAATGAATATAATAACATAAGTTTTAAAGAGCTTGCTAAGATAACTGCGGACACAACAAGAAAGAGGATTATTGAAACAAAAGGTAATGTTTTTGATTTAGATTTAGTAGGTTGGGAAATGGGCTTGCTTTGTTACACATGGCGCAATAGTATTAATAATATTATATATAAAGATATTTTTATTGCTTCTTGGGAAATATATTTTACAGAATAACTTTATAACAAATGCAAGAAGCAATAAGAATTCTAATATATTTTTAAATATTTACAATCATGGCATCAATTAGTTCACAAGAATTCTATTTAAAAGCATATTCCATTTTCAAAAATGAATTAATTGCTTGGAGAAATAGATATTCTAAATACGAATACCCAGAAAAAGTAATGATTAATTCCTTTTATGGACAACATTCTGTTGATTTCATTTGGAATTCAATTTATGAAATATTCAAAAATGTAGAACATACAGGGAAAAAAGTTTATTTTGATTTTAATAAAGCACGGGATTCTATAAACAATAATTATAGAACTGCTCAGTTAAATGATGTAAGGCCTGTTTTATTAAGTCTATTAGAAAAAAAACTAAATGCTGGTGGTTTAAATTTTAATAAATTTTCAAATTTAGTTTTGGCAGCTAGAAACAAGGAAAATAAAGCAATAGAAGATATAGAATATACTTACATTTATTATTCTCTAGCTAACGAATATCTTTTTACTTGGGCTGCTTATGGTTTACTTGGTATGACTAGATATAATGCATTTATTGAAACAACCGATTTTGAAATAAATACAGAAATTATGACAAATTATGAAAATTCACTTTCATTACTTGGTCAATATGGTACAGCTCAGTTTTTAAATAAAAATTTCTCACCTCTTTCACCATTATTTTAACAATAAAAAGATATAAATTTGATTTAAAATGGACAATAATACAATACTCAGTATTACATCAGATATTTCTAATTGTAATTCAAGTCAGAGCATAAAAATGATTGAGTCAAAATATAGTACATTTAATCATCCTTATAAGTATTATATGTTTGGCGCTGGTTATGATTTATTTGATGATTCAAATAATTCGTTCAAAAACTATTTGAAAGCATCATTATTTGGTATTACATTTCCAAATGATTATTATGGAACATTTTTTTCAGATGCAATTGGCTCATCTTTATCTTTACTTTTGCGAAGGTTTTCTTATAAAGATTTAGATTATAGCTTTATAAAGGGAATTTTTTACTTATCATATATATATTTATCTGATACAATTAATTTATTTAATTCTTATAATGAAATAGCTCATGACTCCCATTCAAGTAGGGCATACTTACTTGATAAATATGAGAACTTATGTCAAACTCTTTGTAATAAATATTTATATCCAATGACTTTTGGTAAAGTTATAGTATTTTATGATTTTTATAATGCATACTTCGGATTTAAAAAAGGAGGAGATATGAAACAGGCAAATATTATGTTAAATAATGCAAAAACACATTATGAACTTCTTGAAGATATGGATACTGCTGGAAAACCTACAAATGAATATTCTCTTGAAGAATTAGCTGAAATTGGAAAAGATAGACATAAAATTATAGAAAGTAATATTAAAAAAGAGTTTTTTAATAAGGGATTTAATATAGAAAAAGAGCTTTTCTCAGAATTATTATCAAAAAATGTATTATTATATTAAAGTAAAAATAAAAAATCATTTTTTCTAAAAAAAAATATCAAGATACTAAAAAAAACGGCAGCATATTCACATTAGCTCAAATAACAGCTCAATTAACTAGATAAAATATTATTGAAAAAGGTGTTAAATAAACTATCCAGAAACAGTTGGTTGGGAAATGGGGTTTTTTTGTTATGTTTGGCATAATAGTCTTGAAGCATGCAACAAAGATTTTAATAAAATGTTTATTGAATCATGGAATATTTATTTTTCTAGGTATATGCCAGTCTAAAAACTAATTATTATGTATAAAGATTATTCTAAAATCGTAGATTATTTTAAGAAAAATGGTTTCAACAATGTACCATATTTATTAAGAATTCTTAGTTATCTTCCTCCTTCTGATAGGTGTGAAATTTTAAAAAAATTAAATGATGTTTATCCTTATGATATTAATATATACGATAAACTATCAATGGCTTATGTTAAAAACGGTGAGTATATAAAAGCTATGAATCTTCTTGAAAAAGCATTTAATAATAATTTTCTTGATTCTGATTATTTTAATCAGTTGAAATGGAAAATCGATACTCTCAAGAAAAATGAAAGTTCTGGTTTCGGTTCATCTATAAATTACAATAATACTCTTGAATTACTTCAAAGAGATATTAATCAGGGATTCAATGCGAATTGGACCGAAAAATCTATTTATGCATATAAAGAATTTACTAAAATCATTACGGAATTTTGCAATGAACAAATTAAATAAATAACTATAATTAAAATTCAATTAATTCAAAAAATGAAAAAATTTGATTTAAACATTGAGAAAATCCTTGAAGATTGGGAAACATTTCATGCTATACGTGAGATAATTGCAAATGCTATTGATGAAACTTTTTTATCAAAAAGTAATAATGACATCGAAATCTTTAAAGACCTTCAAGGAAAATGGCATATTCGCGATTATGGAAGAGGTCTAAAGTATGAGCATTTTACTCAGAAGGAAAATGATGAAAAGTTGTTATCACAAAATGTTATAGGTAAGTTTGGAATAGGATTAAAAGATGCTTTAGCAACTTTTGAAAGAA
>CAZVOS010000547.1:0-2982 GCA_964628845.1 uncultured Bacteroidales bacterium
CGGCATTTACAACAATTAACCATAACAATTACTACATCAACGGAGTTAACCCCAAAATTGGTTACTTGAGTTCCGACAGGGCCACGTTGTCTGATTGGCAAACGGCTACAGCTCAAGACGCCAACAGTATGAGTGCCGACCCGCTTTATACATCAGATACTGATTTAAAACCACAGGCCAGCTCCCCATTAAAAGGCAAAGGCACTCCTATCACAGGAGTTACTGAAGATTTTGAAGGCACTGCACGTCATGCAAGCTATCCTACAATAGGTGCTTATGAAATGTCTATGAACGAACTTATCGTTACAGTTCCCGCACAGGTTATTAATACCAATGAGCAGTACGATAATGTATATGTAAAACCAACAGGAGAACTTACACTTGAAGCTGGCAATACACTTGATGTGGCTTTCGATTTCATCATCGAATCAGATGCCTCAGGCACTGGCTCATTTATACAGGAAGGTACATTAAATGTAGGTGGCACGTCAAACGTTCAAAAGTACTTGTTAACAGGTACCATTACCGGCTGGAACTTATCTGTTCCTGTTGACAATGCAACAACAACTGTGTTTGCAGGATGTTACGACAATAAGATTTGGGAATATAATCCGTTAACAATAAATTGGGATTTTTTAAATCCTGGCGACCCGCTATTACCAATGACAGGGTATGTTGTTAAGTATAATACCAACACCACCGTTGAATTTAAAGGTGAGCTTAATGGGGATGCTTCTTATACCAGAAATGATCTCGAAAGAATTATTACCCCCAATAACTTTGGGTGGAACTTTGTAGGCAATCCTTATCCCTCACCTATAGACTGGTCGCATGTTGGCATTGAACGTACCAACGTGGATGCAGCTGTATATTTCAGAAAAACAAATGGAGAACAAGCTTCTTGGACAACTTTAGGAGGTGTAAACGATGGAACAAACATCATTCCAGCCATGCAGGCATTCTGGGTAAGGGTTACAAAACAAACTCCTGCTTCCGATATTACAGGAACATTAACTATTAATGGTACAGCAAGAGTACATGGTGCGAATACAATCTTAAAAGCAAGCCCTTCGAATGTTTTGAGAATGGCTTTAAGTGGAAACAACTACAACGATGAATTGCTTATTGGGTTCAAAGATTTGGCCACTCCATCATTCGATAGTGAATACGATGCTGTAAAAATGTTTGCTTATAATAACAGCGTGTCCCAAATGTATTCTATTGATACTGATAATGAATATTATGCAATAAATGCTTTGCCAATGCCTATATCAAATGTGGTTGTTCCACTTGGTATTAAATCACAATCGGGTGGGATTTTGAGTATTACAGCTTCAGACATCAACACTTTCGATTCTAATGTTGAAATTTTACTCGAAGATTTAGACGGCAATATAATAACGGATTTGCGTCAGCAAGCGGTATATGATTTTACGATTCCTGCCGGTACAACAGATAACAGGTTTGTTGTTCATTTCAATACGCTCACAACCGATATTAATAGCACATCTGGAACAGAAAGTCAGGTAAGTATTTACACTTACGATAATGCCATTTACATTGCCAATGTTACTGATAATAATGCTATTGTATGCATTTATAATATGTTGGGGCAGGAAGTCATGTCGCAAACCTTAGTTGCCCATACACTCAACAAAGTAAATACCTATTTGGCACCAGCTCAATATATTGTTAAGGTGATTGGCCATTCGAAACTTATTTCTCAAAAAGTGTATTTGAAATAAAAAAATAATTACTAACCGACTGCTTAAGCAGTCGGTTAGTAAATTATCTGTTGGTTAGAAAGAGCTTAGAAAAAGTAAATAAATAAAGTATAAATATAATACTATACGATATGAAACAACACAAAAACATTCAAAAAAAGATTTATCAAAAGCCGGAAATAAAAAAAGTAAACCTTGATAATATGAGCACACTATATATGGTATCCGAACATACCATTCCAGACTCACCGCCTTGGGTATATAATGCATCAGACAAGAAAGATCCTTACAGAAATCAAAAAGCTTAATTCTGTCATATTCTGAAGGTAAAACCTAAAGAGCTGTTTTAAAGACTTAGCCCTGTAATTTTAATAAAAATCTAATTTAAGCCAATTAGATTAAGGTTACAAAAAACTAAGATTTTAAAACAGCTCTTTTATTATCAGCACCAATTTTCCCTGTCGAGACTTCTGTACTGAATAGCTTCAGCAAGGTGTTCGGCTTTAATATTTTCTGAGTTGTCGAGGTCGGCAATGGTGCGGGCTACTTTCAGTATTCTGTCGTAAGCACGTGCTGATAAAGAGAGACGTTCCATTGCTGTTTTTAGCAAGGCCAAGCAGGCGGCATCCAGAACACATTGTTCTTTAAGTATCTTTGAGGTCATTTGGGCGTTACAGTGTAATCCTTCTAAATCCTTAAAGCGTTCTTCCTGAATGAGTCGGGCTTTAATTACCCTGTTTCTAATGGTTTCACTTTTTTCGCTGGTTTGCAGGTTAGAAAATTCGCTGATAGGTACAGGAGTAACCTCAATATGAATATCAATACGGTCGAGGAGTGGTCCTGATACTTTATTGAGGTATTTTTTAACCATACCGGGAGCACATACGCATTCTTTTTCGGGGTGGTTATAATAGCCACAGGGGCAGGGGTTCATTGAGGCAATGAGCATAAAATTAGTAGGGTATTCGATGCTGTATTTGGAGCGTGAAATGGTGACAAGACGGTCTTCGAGGGGTTGGCGGAGTACTTCTAACACAGTTCTTTTAAATTCGGGGAGTTCATCAAGGAACAGAACACCGTTGTGTGCCATAGAGATTTCTCCTGGTTGTGGGTTTACACCTCCACCAACAAGGGCAACATCGCTAATTGTATGGTGTGGACTTCTAAAAGGACGTACCGAAATAAGTGATGCATTTTTAGCCATTTTACCAGCTACAGAGTGAATCTTTGTAGTTTCGAGAGCTTCGTTTAAGCTTAA
>CAZVOS010000548.1:0-2980 GCA_964628845.1 uncultured Bacteroidales bacterium
ATGCGTATTCGCATTATGGCAAGGGCGATTATGTTGTAGCCAGTTATTATTTCAACAATTTCTCAGTTACTTTTCCTCGAAGCAAATATGCTGAGGAAACCATGTTTATGGCAGCTTATTGTCAGTATCTCGATTCGCCCAAGCACAGTCTCGACCAGGAAAGCACTGTAAGTGCCCTTAAGGGCATGCAGAATTTTATTAACAGCTATCCACAGAGTACAAGGCTTGCAGAAGCCAATAAAGTTATTGACAAACTGCGTTTGAAATTACAGAAAAAATCGTTTGAAGCAGCAAAGCTATATTTCACCATTGAGGAATACAATGCAGCTATTACAGCGCTCAATGCCCATTTAAAAGATTACCCCGACAGCCAGTTTAAAGAAGAAGCGTATTTTCTTATATTAAAATCTTTTTATTTGTATGCCATTAACAGTATAGAAAGCAAGAAGAAGGAACGTTTTATGGCCACATCAGAATCATACGAAACATTTGCAGCATTATATCCCGAAAGTACGTTCAAGAGAGAGGCAGAAAACTACTACAAGATAGCGCAACGAGAATTAATCAAATTAAAATCATAATAAAATATATATGGATTATAAAAAAATTAAAACCGAAACTTCAACAGTAACACGCGATGTAAATGTTATCAATGCAAAAACAGGTAATCTTTACGAGAGTGTGCATATATTATCGAAGAGAGCCAATCAGATTGCTACTGAGCTTAAAGAAGAGTTAAATTCAAAATTAGAAGAATTTGCCACACATAACGACAATCTTGAAGAAGTTTTCGAAAACCGTGAGCAGATTGAGATAGCCAAATATTATGAACAGATTCCTAAACCTACCTTGATAGCCATACACGAATTTCTAAACGACCAGATTTATTTCAGAAAACCAACCGAAGAAGAGTTGGAAGAAAACAACTAATTCATTACACCATCTAATTGGTTTAAGATGCTGAATGGAAAAAAAATTTTAGTGGGTATCTCCGGGGGTATTGCTGCTTATAAAACAATAAGTTTGATACGGCTTTTAATTAAAAATGGCTCAGAAGTAAAAGTGGTATGTACAGCCAATGCATTTGAATTTGTTACACGGCTTACACTTGAGTCTGTTTCGCAGAACAAGGTTTATGCTGAAACCTTTTCTAATATTAATGACTACAGTACAGAGCATATTTCGCATACTGACTGGGCTGATATTTTTATTGTTGCACCCGCTACAGCCAATATTATAGGAAAATTTGCCAATGGCATTGCTGATGATGCCTTATCCACAACATTATTGGCTTTTAATAAAAGTATATATCTGGCTCCTTCGATGAATTGCAAGATGTGGGAGAACTTCTCGGTTCAGAGAAATATTAACTATCTGGTAAATAATAGTATAAATATTATTGAACCAGAAGCAGGATATTTAGCTTGTGGTTACGAAGGGAAGGGGAGGATGGCAGAGCCGGAAGAGATATTAAAGAAAATAATAAGTGATACCCATGCACAAAAGCCACTTAATAATGTTGAGGTGCTTATCACTGCAGGCCCTACCTACGAAGCTATTGACCCTGTGAGATATATAGGAAATCATTCATCTGGTTTGATGGGTTATTGTCTTGCTGAGCAATTTGCAGAAAAGGGAGCCACAGTAACATTAATAAGCGGCCCCACGCATCTTGATGTTAAAAACAATAATATTAAACTTATTCGTGTTCAGAGTGCTGATGAGATGAACAAGGCCTGCATTGAGCACTTTTCTCACAGTCATATAGCTGTGATGGCTGCTGCTGTAGCCGATTACAAGCCAGAAGTACAGCACACAGAAAAAATTAAGAAAAAATCTGCAGTCCTCAATATAAAATTAGTACCTACTCCTGATATTTTAGCCCATCTTGGAGCTGTTAAGAAGAAGCATCAGATACTTATTGGCTTTGCTCTTGAAACAAACAACGAGCTATTGAATGCTGCGGAAAAGTTAAAGAAAAAAAATCTGGATTTTATTGTCCTGAACTCGCTTAAAGATAAGGGGGCTGGTTTTGGCACTTCTTCAAATAAAATTAAGATAATTGATAATAAAGGAGTTACAGATTATAAATTAAAACCAAAAATGGAAGTGGCGGAGGATATAGTCAAAAAAACAATACAATTATATAATAATCTGAACAATAAAAAAAAAATTAAGTAGTTTTATAAATCAATTTTATAATATGCATCGCTTATCTTATTTAATATTAATATTTCTAATCCTTAGCCAGAATATTTTTTCTCAGGAATTGCGTTGTTCGATAAGTGTAACAGCGCCACAGGTAGCAGGAAGCGACAGGACTGTTTATGAAGTGATGCAACAATCGCTTTATGAATTTATGAACTCAAGGCAGTGGACCAATTATAAGTATGGGATGGATGAGCGCATTGAGGTGAATATTTTGATTACCATACAGGAAAGGGTCTCCACTGATGAATTTAAAGGCAATTTACAGATACAATCGAGGCGTCCAGTATATAAAACCTCATACAATTCTACTTTGCTCAATCATATTGACAATGATATTCATTTTAAGTATGTTGAACAGCAACCTCTTGAGTTTGCAGACAATACGCATACATCTAATTTAACTTCATTGCTGGCTTATTACGCTTATATAGTTATTGGACTTGATTTTGATTCTTATTCAAAAAGCGGAGGTACACCCTATTACGAAAAGGCACAGACGATAGTCATCAATGCCCAGAATGCTCCTGAAAAAGGGTGGAAGGCCTTTGAGAGTCAGCGTAACCGTTACTGGCTGGTTGAGAATCTGCTTAATTCGCAATATACAAATCTTAGAGATGCCATTTATGCCTATCACCGTATGGGTCTGGATGTGATGTATGATAATATAGAAACGGGCAGGGCTTCTATAGTGAGTGCTTTAGAAAGCTTGCAAAAAGTTCACAGGCAAAAGCCGGGTTCTTATCTGATGCAAATATTTTTCAGTGCCAAA
>CAZVOS010000549.1:0-2970 GCA_964628845.1 uncultured Bacteroidales bacterium
GTCTTCCAAAAACTCAAATAATAATGGCTTGTTGTCTGCTTTTCTTTGTCTACCAATTGATGAAATTATCTCACGCCTAACACTTGTGTCAATTTCTGTTTTGTAAAGATTAGAAAGTTTTGATATGTCTGTTTTGCCATTAAGTTTCCCAATGTTCTTAACTGCATTAAGTCTGACTTGATGATGTTGATGTTCCAATAGTTCATATAAAAAAGAACTTTCAAAATTGATTGGAAGTTGTCCCAAACTTTCAAGTATAAAATTGATTGTCCCAACATCTCGTTGATTTCTAACAAGGTCAGCAATGTCTCCATTACCTTTATGCTTAAGCTCTTTTATGTATTCCTTTGTTATCATTTTACTATATATTTCGATTGTAAAGATACTAAAATTTAAAAGAATTTACCATATTTTACACTGAGTTTTTAGTTTGTTCGGTGTCTTTTTACAATGAGGCATAACGTGATGCTGCTTGGCACATGTGGCGGTTTTACTTGCACTTCTCTGTCATACAGCACCCAAAGCTAACAAATATATACATACCTTTCAAGTTTTTCTTCTTACCGCCATTGTGCTAAGCATTGCTGTTACCTGCTGGGCTAATTAGTTTTTAATAATTTTATATCTGTATATACCTTTCTCTGCTTGAATGTTCAGTAAATAAATACCAGATTGAAAATCAGTTATATCAATTTCTGTTGTTCGTTTTTTATCATAAACTTTTTGTCCAAAAATATTGAAAATCATTAAACTTTCAAGTTCATCATCGCAAAAAATATTGAGTATCCCAGTTGTGGGGTTTGGATAAAGGTTAATAATATTATTTTTTGCATACTCAATAGAAGCATTTGGGTCGTATATTGGTCCAATATAATCACTTGCCATAACAATATTAGAAAAGTTAATATGGCTCGAAGGTCCGCCGGAATTGTGCCAAAACTCTATCCAAATCCAATTTATATTTAAATCTTCATCAGTTCGCCATCTGAATCCTTCAAAAGGAGGATCATTCGGATTGTTATACCATTTATCCTTAAACCAATGACCGTTCGGAAATCCTGGCCCCCAATGCCCTAATTCAATGCCATTTTTCCAAACTTTAAGTTCTCCATTATATGATGTAACAGGATTATTCAGTTTAATCATAAGCTCTATACACGCCCATTCATCTAAATTACAAACAGGCGCATTTATATCAACTGGTTGGTCATGGTCTGTTTTACCCTGCGTTATCATTGTATTGCCATAACAAGTATAACCGCCATCAAAACTGTGCATGTCTCCCCAATACAAATAAGTATCCATACCAGGTGAGTTTTCGTCATGCCAAACATTCTCGAATGCAATGCTTAGTCTGCTGTCTCCAAATCCGCAGTAACCGGCTTGTGGATATGGCCAATTCAAAACAGGATTATAACCACCAAACCAAATGCCCTGATGTCCATGATATCCCAAAGGAACTGGAGAGTACTTCACATAGTACCTAAGATAAATTGTATTATTATATCCAGAGCCAAAAGATTTATATAAATGACCTCCTGTATTAACACCTTGTGTACTGGTAATTTTCAGTGAATAAGGTCCAGCACTGCCTGTTGGAATATCTGTGTCCAAAAACATACCAGAGCCATTTACAACTTCATTATAACGACTTAATATCGTGTTTATGCCATCGTTAAATTTTTCAACATATAAAACATTGGTATCGTTTTCAATACCTATATCGTTTGGATAATTGTTTGAAATTTGAGCATGTAAACTTATAGAACAAATTAATGCTGAAAGTATAATAAAATGTCTCATATTATATAGATTTTAAAATAAAGAACAATAAACTTAATTAATTTTTAATACACCTAACTGACCATCCGTTGGATTTATCACTTTCAGTTCGAAATATTATTTCACTATCATTCATAATATAACGGTCAAAAATACCATAAAATCCACTTGTTGCACTCCACCACGTGGCATAATATCCAACATGATAAAAATTATTATCAGTATATTTATAGCCACCAGGTAAGGCTGTAAACCCTGATTCATTTGTTGCACCAGTATTTGGGCTAATCCAATAAAGATTTGTATTTTCTTTCATTTTACCTCCGGCCACATTTTCTCCTCCCAAATAATCAACAAGTTGTGTCCATTCAGCATCGCTTGGCAAATGCCAACCGTCTGGACAAATACCCTTTACACCACTTGGGTTAACACTACTGCTATTTTGACCATTCATGGCTGCATGCCAATTATATAATGTCCCAAATATGGTATAATAATTTGAGGCTTTGGCTGCATTTACATCTGTACCATTATAATTATAAACATAATAATATGGTTCTGTACTTGATGATGTACTTGGACCTACTACAGAGGGTAGATATCTAAGATTTTCTGCCATCCAAACTTGATTGCCAATTTTTATTGTATTGTAAATGTTACCATCTCGATTATCAGTAAATGTTCCTGTTAATTGGTAGCTGAGTGTCTGAAAAGAAATAGTATTGCCATAAGCTGTTCCTTTGCTATTTGTTGCATAAGCTCTTAAATAATATTCCGTTTCTGATTCTAATCCCACAATGTTACTAACAAAACTACCCGTACCTTCGCCGTCTATAGTTTTATTGTCTGCTGTAGTTGGGTTACTATGCGTGCTCCATACAACACCTTTTACAGTTATTGCATCTCCTCCTTCAGAAGTAATATTTCCTCCACTAATAGCAGAGTTCTCAGTAATCTCAGTTATTTCAACTGTTGTCAATACTGGTACATTTTTTTCTATTTCTTTTTCTTTTTTACAACTTAAAGCTGTAAATAATACAACTATTATAAAAATAACTTTTTTCATGTTTAAAATTATTAAAATTATTAGAATTAATTAATACAAATATGTCATTTTTTTGTTTCCTTGCAGGTAACGGTTGCAGCTCTGGTTTTGGGCGGGGTTTTACACCACTAAACTGTCAAACC
>CAZVOS010000550.1:0-2959 GCA_964628845.1 uncultured Bacteroidales bacterium
TGAAATCCATTGTCGGCTGCAATAAGCATAAGCATCAAAGCAACAAGCGTTTTTCCACTGCCTACATCACCCTGCAACAATCTGTTCATCTGTTTGCCCGAAGCCATATCTACCCGCATTTCCTTTATCACTCGCTTTTGAGCATTTGTTAATTCAAACTTGAGGTTTTCTTTGTAAAAAGTATTTAAATGAACACCAACCTTAGAAAAAATAAAACCCTTAACATACTTTTCGCGTGTTGATTTTGTAAAGAGCATTTTCAGATTAAAGAAGAAGAATTCCTCAAAAATCAGACGGTTCTGAGCTTTGACAAGCATGACCTGTCTGTCCGGAAAATGTATGTTTCTGAATGCCTCCTCCCTGCTACATAATTTAGTTATTTGCAATAAGTCTTCGGGTAATATTTCATCTATCTGATTATTTATCTTGAGGATAAGTTGCCATGTAAGTTTACGAATACCTTTGCTGTCGAGAAATTGGTTTTTTAACTTCTCTGTACTGGAATACACCGGTACTAAAATGCCTGTTTTATAATCACTATCCTCTGTGGGCTCTTCTATTTCGGGATGTGTAAAATTGTAACGCCCATTGAAATAGTTAGGTTTGGCAAAAACCACATATTCATTACCTGGTTTTATGTAATCTTTTATCCATTTGATACCTTTAAACCATACAAGTTCAATACTTCCAGTATAGTCCGACAATAAAGCGGTGAGTCTTTGTCCCCTCTTTTGACCAAGCAACTGCATCCTGCCAATTTTACCTTTAATCTGGTAATACATATTTTCGTTGGTAACCTCTTCTACTGTATGAAATTTCGTTTTATCAACATATCTGAAAGGGAAATAAAAAATCAGGTCGCCGAAAGTGTGAATATTCAACTCTCTTCTCAACAGACCTGCTTTTACTTCGCCAACACCTTTAAGGTAATTGATGCTTGTATTTAATATGTAGGACATTAATTAATAGTGATATTTAAGCAAAGTTAAAAAAAATCAAAAAAGATTGGTTTAATAATTAAAAAACTTGATATTAGTATTTTTTTGCCCTTGATGCATACATTTCCCATCTTGGGAGCTTATCTGACTTAAGCGGATTTTCTGGTTTGGGTATAATATTGCCGATAAGGTGTTCTATCTGATGAAGTTTATAAATCTCTTTAGGTGTTACCAGTGTGATGGCTTCGCCTTTGGTATTAACACGTGCGGTACGACCTACACGGTGTACATAATCCTCGGCATCGCGGGGCACATCGTAATTAATAACAATATTAATTTCCTTAATATCAATACCTCTGCTCATCACATCTGTAGCTACCAGAACGGGTATTTGACGGGCAGCAAAGCGGCACAAAACATCTTCTCTTTTATACTGTTCTAAGTCGAAGAGATGCCCTCGGCCTTGAACCCATTTCTATTCAGGGCTCTTACAATATCGTTTACCATACTCTTCGTAGATGTAAAAATGAGTATGCTGTCGCAGTTTTTTCTTTCTTTAAGCAAGGTTGTTATGATGTCAATCTTCTGGTGGCTGTGTATAAGAAAAGCTTTCTGGTCAACCCCTTCGGCTGGTTTAGAGAGCGAGAGTGATATTTCGACAGGGTTTACTAAAACACTTTTGGCCAGCTTACGAATATCTTGAGGCATGGTAGCACTGAACATCAACGTTTGTCGTTTTTTAGGAAGGTATGATATGATGGTGCGGATGTCTTCGAAAAAGCCCATATCGAGCATGCGGTCAGCTTCATCGAGCACGAGATGTGTGATATTGTCAAAGTTGACATAGCCCTGATTGAGGTGTGAGAGTAGTTTGCCAGGTGTAGCTACAATAATATCTGCACCACTTTTTAGGGCCTCTTTCTGTATTTCCCAGCTCTTGCCATCACCACCCCCATAAACGGCTGCTGAGCCAACCGGTACGAAATATGACAAGCCCTGTATCTGTTGGTCTATCTGTATAGCCAATTCGCGTGTAGGAACTATTATCAAAGTATCGGTGGTACGTTCTGCCCTCTTGGATAATTTATCGAGGATGGGCAGCACATAAGCGGCGGTTTTGCCTGTCCCTGTCTGTGCACAAGCAATTAAGTCCCTGTTTTCGAATATGACAGGGATTACCTTTTCCTGTATGGGTGTGGCTGTCTCGAAACCTAAGTATGATATGGCTTCGAGTAAGCTGTCGTTGATTTTTAGTTCTGCGAAATTCATAGGGTGCAAAAATAATCAATAATTTTCATTAATTACATTTTATACAGTACCTTAAAAGAAAATGCCCAAGCTCCCATCATTTATATAGGTGAAAAAATATTGTTTCATCAAAATACTTACAATATATTTGCAAAAAAATTATGGCTGTATTAAGTTTTGGAGAATACATGAAGAAATACCTTACAAAGTATTGAATGAAAGACACATGAGAGCAAATGCCTGCATTATGTTTCTGTGTGGATTGTATGCATCTGTTAAATCTTTTGTTTTTCTGCCATTTATAAGTATACTAAAAATAACAAAATAATTTATTAAATCACAGAAAGGTGATATTATTTAGTATTGTTATTCTTCCTTTTTTTTAATTGCAAAGTGGCCTTTGAATTTATCGCCGTAACTACCTTTTTGCCTGTTTTAGCTTCCAGTTCTTTTCTTGCTACCTTGGCTACATTGCCGCCTTGATTAGCCACTTTTTTACTTTCTTCAAAAGTTTCGGGGTTTACGGCTTGCGAAATATCTTTAGTAGAAGCTTCTGCAAGCATATTTAAAATCAATTCGGTATTAGTCATGTTGTCCCTAAGATTTTCCTTTTTTAAGCCCTTCAGTATTTTATATTCTTTGGTAGTTTTTTCTGCCCATGCTTTGGTAATTATATCGGTAAGGGTTGCAAATTGAGCACCTTCTTTTAAACCCCGCTTTTTCCATTCATCTGTAAGCTCTTTGCGTATTTCAATGCTTTTTAGTCGCTGATT
>CAZVOS010000551.1:0-2952 GCA_964628845.1 uncultured Bacteroidales bacterium
ATATAAGAACGAAGTGAATTATATTAAGTAACTTGATAGCAAGTCGGTATAAGATAATAACCAATACAGAATAATTATCTTGAAAAATAAAGAATCAATTCTTAATCCCTATTAAAAATAAGTTTAAGATATTCTTTCATATTTAAAATATCTTCATCTTTTATACCATGAGTTATAAGATGCTTTTTATCCTGAGCAAAGCTTTTTAAAAAATCTTCTAAAGAATTGTCTTCTTGATTAATGCTCTTAATATAATACCTGCAAGCATCATCAGTTTTGCCTGTGCACCAGAGCAGATGGGCATAGTTCATTAAATCGTATTTGTTCGATTGCTCACTGTCTAATAATTGCTTGAAGAATTCTTCAGCTTCTGCGAAACGTCCTAAAACAAATAAACACCAGCTTATAGGGCGTAAGACCTTTATGTTGGAAGATGCCAGCAATTCAAGTTTATAATAATGATTCAGGGCCGTTTCTGTTGCACCCATATTCAGTTGTGTATTGGCTATATGAAGTTGTATCTTTAAATTATCGGGGTCTAGTTTTTCTGCTTCATTGAAGTAGATGAGTGCTTTTTCGTAATGTGCCAGTTTAATGTAACAATTTGCTATTTTCAGATTTATCCAGACTGTCGACTCGAATAATTCAGATTTCTTATAAAGCTCAACGGCTTCTTCGTATAAACCCATTTGTTGGGCAGCAAAGCCCGCTTTTTCAAAAATAACTTGAGTGTGCATTCCTTCTTCAATAAGGATTTTGTATATCTGACGCGATTGCTCAAAATGTTCATTCTCGAAATAGAAATCAACTATTTTAATGAGAATATCATGGTTCGAAAAATATTTTCGAAAAAATGACTTATTATAAAAATCCAGTTTAAGTGCAAAGATATCTTCATATTCGTGTTTTTTGGAATACAGCTTAAAAAATCTGTAAATATCCTGAATGTAATGTGTAATAATTCTTTTGGAGATTAAGTTGCGGTTAAGCATATCATCACCGTCATTAATTTCATTTATGCTTTCGAGCTCTTGTTTGAACATCTTAAGCATCATATTCTTTTGTGAAGAGGGCATGTCTTTTACATTGAGGCAAAACGAGTATTTGTCGGAGTTGCACATGTGCCCAGATTTCTCAAGAGCAAGCAGAAAAGTGTCGGCAAATTCTGTATCCTCGCTGCTGAGAGTGTAAGCTATCATGTTATTCTCTTTGTAAAAGGGCATAAACCAATTATGTATTTGACGGAAAAAAGGAAAGTTCTTAAGCATGGCAAATGTGCCCATAAAAACATCGGTACCTTCCATTTGCAATTTCGATAGTTCTTCGAGTTTATCCATCAGATTGTGGTCTTGTTCTATAATTTTGCGCCAGCTAGGATTTTTGGCTTCATCTGTATCATCAGGCAGTATATTGTCGAGGTCGAGTTTTTGTTGTATGTCGGGGGCATGTTTCATAATGTCGGGCATGATTTCTTCCCTGAATTTTTTTGTGAACTTTTCGGTGTCCTTGGCTTTTATTACTTGAACCAGAAAAAATATTATGAAATTTTCAACGGGTAATTTTTTAAGCGATTTAAGTATTTCTGGATACAGGTATAAGCGTTCATCGTATAAGAAAAAACTGAACATCAAGCCAATAAAAGCCCTCTCGGCAATTTCCTGTTCAGCGTTTTGTACGAGATGGAGCAGTAGCTTTAATTTTGAAGGACTGAAATAACGCATACTGCTTAAATTTAAGCTGCTCAAAATAAGCGACCTGTAATACCATTCAAATTTTGTGTTTGTCAGGTATGTTTTTATCCATTCATTTTCCTCTTCTGACAAATTGTCAGTAAGCCAGACAGTATAAAACAATTCTTTATGAAAGAGTTCCATGTAATTATCTGCTTCTATCTCTACAGGCATATCCGAAAGGAGCTCAGTTATATCATCCGAAAGCTGCATGTCTTTTTGTATGTCCTTCAGTTTTTGAAAAATTACTTTTGAACGGGTTTTCATTTGTTTTTTTAATGTACTGATTTCTGTGGCTGATGTTTCGAGATGGTATTCCTTTACTTTATCATTGAGTTCTAATAGCGATTTGATAAGCTGGTTGTGTATGTATGCCCGCTGTGGGTCATCAACTCCCTTGATAGCATAGGTAAGTATCAGTTCGTATGTGTTTTTATTATTTTCATAAATGACATTAAATTCGTCATTGGGGCTTATACCCATAAACTCCTTTAAAATTTTTAAAGCATCTGCTGTGTGTTGTGATGTCAGGAGCTTGTTTATGTGCCAGTGTTTCTGGGTGATTTGTTGGATATTCATTGGTTTCGTTCTTGTAATTGCTGATAAATGTTGTGGTATATGTCACCGCCTTTATTCAGAGAGAACAAATTAAGAGCCGTTTTGCGTATGTCAGTTTTCGGGATGCTCATGAGCTCGTCCATTTTGTTAATTGCTTCAAGAAATTTTGTTTCAGTAAATTCATCAATAACATAACCTGCGTTATTATTTTTGATGATTTCTGTGGTATCTCCTATACCATCATTGCATAATATTGGAATTCCCATACTTAATATTTCTGCTTGTTTGGTGGGCGATGAGCCCTTTTTTGAAAAAACGGGCTTGATAAAGAAAAGAGATATTTGCGATAAACTGAGTAAATCAGGGATTTTATTTCTGGGGGCTTTAATTATTATAATTTTTTCTTTTTTTACAGCGTGTTTATCTGCTAGTTTGTAAATTAATTCCGGCTCATCGGGTGTGATGAATAAGAATCGGAATTCTGGTTTTTTACCTGCCAGTAATTTAAAGAATATCATCATCTCATCAGCCATATACCATGTTCCCAGTGAACCCAGATACGATATGATTTTTTCACCATGCTTGATGTTAAAAATTTTGATATAGTTCTGTTGCTGTGTCATTTATGGTTTCGTAATTAAAAAAATCAGTATCTGTGCAGCAG
>CAZVOS010000552.1:0-2949 GCA_964628845.1 uncultured Bacteroidales bacterium
GGAAATTAATTAAAACAGATGTTGCAAGGGTACAAACAGTTATAAACATAAGTTTGCAAATTACAGCTAACCTAAGTATTGTTGCAGAACCATTTATTCCCTTTACGGCGAAAAAAATAAACAACATGATTAATATGCCCGCCTTAAAATGGGCTGATGCCGGTCGTGGCAATTTGCTTAAGCCAGGACATGCTGTAAATGCTGCCGAATTTCTTTTCGGGAAAATTGAAGACGAAACCATTCAAAATCAAATAGATAAATTATTGAAAACAAAAACCGAAAACGCTGCTAATAATGCCGTAACAGAGCCATTCAAAGCAGATGTGAGCTTCGATGATTTTGCAAAACTCGACTTCCGCACAGGGACTATTATTGCTGCCGAAAAAGTAGCCAAAACAAAAAAACTTCTTAAACTCCTTATTGATACGGGGCTTGACAAACGTACTGTTGTTTCTGGAATTGCCGAATACTATAAGCCCGAAGATATTGTAGGACAACAAGTGGTGGTAGTTGCCAACCTGACACCCAAAAATCTTAAGGGTATCGATTCCAAAGGCATGATACTGATGGCAGAAGATGCCAATGGCAAACTTGTTTTTGTAAGCCCTGCTACAGTTACTGTGAATGGGGCTACTGTAAAGTAATACCTACTTAGAAAACACAGACAGTTAAATTTTAAAAAAATTATATATGTCTTTTTGTTTTCCATAAACCATGAGCAAATCATCTTTCGTAAGCTTTGTATCGGGATTTATTTTATGGGTATTTACATAGTATTTTTTTATTTTTTCACCAAAAATATTTTCAACCGTTTGTGCGGTAAGCACAGATAAAAAACTGAGGTTATATGAGCCGAAATCAATTTCTTTTATACTCAGTCCATCGTATGCTAAAGGCAGATATGATTTAATAATAAAATGATTATCATCTGCCTGATACGAATCAACCACTCCTTTTAACTGAAGCCGTCGCGAAAGACGGATGGCTGTTTCCTGTTCAGGAAAAACAATATCGTCAACACCAATTGACTTTAATACTGATTCGTGCATTAATGAAGTAGCACGACAAATCAACCTCTTAATTTTATGCTTTTTAAGCAGGGCAGTAGCCATTATCGAAGAACCAAAATCTTCGCCTATGCAAACTATTGCCACATCGGTCTCCTTTAATGGTAAAGCAACCAGGGCATGCTCATCGCTACAATTCATGCATATTGTAGAAGTAATATCATCTTTAAAACTTTCAACTTTCTGTGTGTCCAAATCAACGGCTATAACTTCGTGTCCCATACTGGTAAGCTCTGTGGCTACAGATGCCCCAAAATTTCCTAATCCTATAATTAAAAATTTCATATCTATTTATTTTGTGTTTCTAAATTATTATGTTTTCTGATGGATATTGATAACTGAGTGTTTTAACTTTCCTAAGAAAAGCAATAAAAAAGGTCAATGTACCAATCCTTCCTATATACATGGCGGCTATAAGAACAAGCTTACTTGTATCTGTCAGCTCACCTGTTATACCTAAGCTGAGGCCCACTGTGCTGAATGCCGATACACATTCAAAAATTATAGATATAAGCGGCTGATTGTTTTCTGCCAAAGTTATTATAAATACACTTATACCAATAACAAGTAACGACAACAACAGTACTGCAAAAGCATTTCGTGTAGATTCTTCAGAAATGCGGCGCCTGTATATTTCTACCCTATCCTTTCCCTTGCCGATAGCCAATATATTAAGAAAAGCCAATGCAAAAGTTGATGTTTTAATACCGCCGCCTGTTGAATTGGGCGATGCTCCTATCCACATCAACAACATACATATCATTATAAAGGAGGTTGTCATCATGCTTGTATCAATAGTGTTAAACCCCGCAGTACGCGGACTTACAGAACCAAAAAATGATGTTACAAGCTTGCCATACAAACTCATATCTTTCAGCGTATTATTGTACTCGGTTATAAAAAAACTTACAAAACCAAAAAGCAAAAGAATAAGTGTCGTATTAACAACTATTCGGGTATTGATGTTTATAATGCGCGGAAAATGATGCATCACCTCCTTCTTGAATAACTGACGGATATGCTTACGTATTTTAAATTTAAAATATTTGTAATAATTGAAAACAATAGGAAATCCCAATCCCCCTACAATAATTAGAACCGAAATAACTAAATGTATATTGTAATTGAAACGGGTACTCATATGATACAAACCATCCGTTTGTGAAGAAAAGCCAGCATTGCAAAAAGCCGAAACAGAATGAAATACAGAATAAAAAATCTTGTCATTAACACTTTGAAAATAAATACTATGGCTTAAATTCATGTAAATAAGCAAGGCACCAAAAGCTTCAAAAATAAATGTAAACATCATAATTTTTATCAAGGTCTTTACCACCTGTCCTAACTGATTGTCGTTTACTATATTTTTTAAAAAAAACTGATTCTGAAGCGAAAACTTGCTGTCAGAAAAAAGTATAAAAAAACTGGTAAATGTCATAACTCCAATACCACCTACCTGAAAAAGCAATAAGATAATAATTTTACCTGTTAGCGTAAAATATGTTCCTGTGTCCACCACAACCAGACCTGTTACACACACAGCACTTGTTGAAGTAAAAAAGGCATCAATTAATGAAATACCATGGTGGGTAGCATTGGGCATCAATAATAGACCAGTACCACACAAAATAAATAGCAAATAGCTGTATATGAATACTTTATAAGGATTGCTTTTGAGCTTATATATAGCCAGAATATTTTTCGAAAACTCTATGACAAAAATATAACAAAGAAAAATATAAATAAAAATTTTACTCTGAACAATGATGGCGATAAATTTTAGCAGAACGTTGTCAGATGTAATTCTTGACGAAAAATAAATAATACCCACACACAAAACAATAAAAAACTCAAGAAAACGTGCAAAAAAAGATATTTTCCA
>CAZVOS010000553.1:0-2940 GCA_964628845.1 uncultured Bacteroidales bacterium
TCATAAAGCCCTGCAACATCTTTAAAATTAATTGAAACCTGTGTGTCTTTATCAAATAACTGTGCTTTTGCTTTACCTATGTTAAATATCTGACTGCCTCCACCACTGCCACCAGACATACGCTTCATGATAAAAATCCAAAATACTATAAGCAAACCAATAGGAAGTAACCAGCTAAAAATCTCAGAACCCCAGTCCCTGCGTTTGTCATACTTTACATTAATACGCTCTAAATCAGCATTATCAGTATAAAACTTTTCGAGACGCTGTTCAAACACTTCAATGGAACCTATGGTAAATTTATAATGCGGCCCTTTATTAATACTGCCTCTGAAACCTTTACTCACTTCCGTATGCGCTTCTTTTACAAGTGAATCTTCTTTAACAAAGGCCTCGGCATATTCACCATTTATAATATTTACTTTGTCGATATCACCGTTTTTAAGAAAAACATTAATAAATCGCTCTATGCTTATTTCCTTGGGCTCTGATGAATTAAAATTTATAAATTGCAGAGCAATGAAAACTACAGCTAATAAACCATAAATCCAATATATATTGAACTTTGGCTTTCCCATCCCTTTTTTCTTTGGAACTTTATCGGTGCTTTTATTTTCTTTTGAATTTTCTTTTTCTTTTTCCATTTATCAAAAATCTAATTTATTCCTCATCCTTAAAATGCTCTACCTGAGCGTCTGCCCATAAGTTTTCAATTTTGTAAAACCTACGCGATGTCTCAAGAAAAATATGTACCACAACATCAATATAATCAAGTAATATCCACTCTGCATTTTGTTGTCCTTCACTATGCCATGGTTTTATGCCTGATTTCTTCCTGACAAACTCTGGTATATTTTCTGCAATAGCTTCTACATGTGTTGTAGATGTACCATGACAAACTACAAAATAATCACTGATGGCATTGTCTATGTCCTTAAAATTTATGGTAAGAATTTCTTTTCCTTTCTTTTCCCTGATACCTTCTATTATTAATTGAGTTATTTCTTTAGATGTATAGTTCTTTTTCTTTTTAGTCATTATTTTTAATGAATTTAAATAATGTTGCAAAATTAACCAAAATATCAATACAATCACATTGTTTTTTTATCTGTATTTCTCAAAGTTTTGAATAAATTCACTTATCTTCGTTTGAAAAATTTAAATTCTAATGAACTTCCCTGTTATCAGATTAAAAACCATTGATTCTACGAATAAGTATATCCAAACAATCAAAGATTTATACCGTCCTCAAACATTTGTTGTTATTGCCGAAGAACAAACTTCTGGCAGAGGGCAATGCGGAAATTCATGGCTGAGTATGAAAAATATGAATCTGACTTTTTCTTTATGCGTTTTTCCACAATTATTAAAAGCTGAGGAGCAGTTTATGTTCAATAAAGTCATCTCACTTTCGGTGCTTGAATTTTTAACCCAATTTATTAAAGAAAAAATTAAAATTAAATGGCCTAACGATATTTATATTGAAGACAAAAAAATATCGGGCATTTTGATAGAACATGCTCTTATGGGCGATTTCATAAATGATTCTGTAGCAGGAATAGGTATCAATATCAATCAATGTAATTTTCCTGATGCACTTCCAAACCCCGTATCACTGAAATTGATTACTTCAAAGGATTATTATCTGGATGAATGTTTCGAAATTTTTCTAAATGTTTTCAATTGTTATTATAATAAATTACTCCATCATGAATGGGATAGCTTGAATGATGATTATTTGAAATGTTTGTACGGTTATATGATTGTGCGAAGCTACAAATATAAAGATGTCTGTTTAAATGCCAAGATAATAGGTGTTGACACTTATGGAAGATTACAGCTTAAGGATGATTCAGAAAATTTTCTTTTATGTAACTTTAAAGAAATTGAATTTTTGTATTAAACATATTTTTTTATTATGTTTGTATTATAATTTAATAAACTTTTAAAATATGGTATCAGCTAGAAATATGTTGAGTTTAATAGGTAAAACACCTATGGTAAAAATCAATAAACTCACAGAACAGCTTCATGCTCAGATTTTTGTCAAGCTCGAAAATTTTAATCCTATGTCGTCGGTTAAAGACAGAGCTGCTTTAGCCATGCTCGAAGATGCTGAAAAGAAAAAGCTTATCAACAAAGAAACAACTATAATAGAGCCCTCAAGTGGCAATACAGGTATTTCGCTGGCTTTTATCTGTGCTGTTAAATCATATAAACTTATTATTGTCATGCCAGAAGATATGAGTATTGAACGGAGGCATATCATACAGTCGTTTGGAGCACAAATAGTGCTCACACCAGCTTTGCAAGGAATGAAAGGAGCTATTGAGAAGGCCAATGAGATTTCTCAAGAGATGGAAAATACTTTCATGCCTTTCCAGTTTTCAAATAAAGCAAACCCCCGTATGCATTATCATACAACAGCACAGGAAATATGGGAACAAACTGAGGGCAGTATTGATATCTTTGTAGCAGGTGTAGGTACTGCTGGCACTTTTTCGGGTATTTCCAAAGCCCTTAAAATGAAAAATGATAAACTCATCTGTGTGGCAGTAGAACCCGAAAGTTCTCCTGTTATTTCTGGCGGACAAGCTTCCCCCCATAAAATTCAGGGTATAGGAGCCGGCTTTATACCCGAAAATTTAAATACCAAAATCATTGACAAAATCATCACTGTCAGCAACGATGATGCTATAATAACAGCCCGACAATTGATAAGCAAAGAAGGTATCTTTTGTGGTATATCTTCTGGTGCCAATGTTTTTGCTGCTCTTAGTTTGGCAAAACTTAAAGAAAACAAAGGTAAATTAATAGTAACTATTATTTGCGATACAGCAGAGAGATATTTAAGCACTGATTTATTTGAGGCTTAATCTTTTTTAAGGTGCTGGTATAATGTTAAACTTAAATTTATAAAAATAATTCAATATTTTTGTA
>CAZVOS010000554.1:0-2937 GCA_964628845.1 uncultured Bacteroidales bacterium
TTAGTTATTATTCTGATGATTATGAAACTTTATTCAATAGAATAATCTGGGTTGATGGCGATATTACAGATTATTATTCCGTAGAAGAAGCTTTAAGCGGTGTTGAATATGTTTATCACGCAGCAGCTCAGGTGTCTTTTAATCATGGACAAATGGAATCGTTAAGCCGAATAAATACTCAAGGAACCGCTCATATAATAAACGCCAGCTTAAACAAAGGGGTAAAAAAACTATGCTACGTTAGTTCAATTGCTACCTTAGGAAGGGAAAACTCAGATGTACCTCTTGATGAAAACTCTCTCTGGAATAAAAATATCAAAGCATCTTGCTATGCCCGTACAAAATATGATGCCGAGCAAGAAGTATGGCGGGGTATGGCAGAAGGATTGAAAGCGGTAATCATTAACCCAGCTATTATTCTAGGCCCAGGTGCATGGGATAAAGGCAGCTCAAAGCTCTTCGAAACGGTGTGGAAAGGGCAAAAGTTTTATACAAAGGGTGTGAACGGATTTGTGGATGTAAGGGATGTGGCCAAAATAATGCTTCAACTAATAGACAGCCCTCTGGAAAATGAACGCTTTATTCTTCTTTCTGAACATCTGAGCTACGAAAATCTCTTTAAAGAAATTGCAAAAGAACTCAATGTGGCTCAACCAAAATATTATGCAGGCCCCTTTTTAAGCAGTCTTGGCTGGCGTTTCGAATATCTCAGAAGCATCATTACAAGGCATACACCACTTATTACAAAAGAAACTGCCCATACAGCTCATAACAGGCATTATTATAATAACCACAAAATAATTGAAAAATTAAATTATAGTTTTATACCTATTAAACAAACTATAAAAGATACTGCTCGTATATTTTTGATGAATAATACGGTTAATAAATGATTAGCTTTTTAATCACAACTTTATTATCCGAAACACATCTTAAGAAGTAGATACCTTGTTTAAACTGTTTGCTGTCTAATACAGCGTTGTAGTGTCCGTTTATTTCTGAAATCGTATTGCTATAAACAATCTGACCGTTGAAACTGAACATATCAATACTTAAATCAGTAATATTCCCTTCAATACTTACATTCAACAAGTCATTGCTAGGATTAGGAAATATGTTTATTGCAAAGTCGTTCAGATGGTTCGTTGTAATATCAGTACATACATACCATGTTACAATACTTGTGTCTATTGTTGAGCAGCCATTGGCATTGGTTACAGATACATATACAGGGAATGTGCCCAGCCCGAATCCTGTAGAGTCAATGCTTGTAGAGCTTGATGTACTACCATTCGACCACAGGTAACTGCTGAAACCACTTCCTGCATTGAGAGTTACTGATTGGTTGCCACAGACTAGTGTGGAGTCGGGCAGGTTGATATTAGGGAAAGCCAGTATGGTCAAAGTTTTTGTGATGGTATTAGTACATAGACTGCTGTCTGTTACAGTAAGTTTTACTGTTTTTGTGCCTGTGCTGGTAAATGTATGACTTATATTCTGATCTGTATAATCAATTGTGCCATTGTTATCAATATCCCACAAGTAGAAAACATTGGTATGTACTGAGCTTAAGTCGTTGAACAATGTGGGTTGTCCCTGGCATTGACCAATATAATTGAAATTTGCTGTAAAGCAATTGCGCCAGCCATCATCTATATTGCTAAATGCAGTTTCATTAAGCCCTGATGCGTTTTGTGCCCCTTTTACAGAATAATAGTAAAAATCGCCGCCATTGGCAGTATTGTCAATATATGTTATTGCTGTTATCCATCCTGTTAGTGCGGTGCCATTTTGCCCGGCAATACTGCTCCTGTATACTTTGTAGTGTGTGGCTACAGGTAAGGCATCCCAACTCAAATGTACCCCATCGGAAAAGGTACCGTCGCTGGCGTTCATATTAGTGGGTGCATTGAGTACGCCTTCCTGAACAACTTCAATAATATAAGGACTGTTCGAAGCACCGGTAGCAGTTATTGTCAGATGCCCTGTACGTGTGGCACCAGTATTGGCTGTTAAACTGTATTTGATAAAGCCGAAGCCGCTACCAGTGTTGCTGCCGTTAATAGTAAGCCATCCTGGTGCATCTGAAACTACGCTCCAGTTCATTGTACCAGCACCTGCATTGCCAATAAATACAGTATCTGTTATAACAGATGCATTATGCAGCAAGTTTGCAGGGTCGCTTATTATCTGTGCAATACCCTGATTGCCAAAATGCAGTGTGTCGTCATTATAGCCATCGTTGCCGTTATCCACGTATATATCCAGTGCTGAATTTTGAATATTCATCCAGTCCATGGCAATAATATGCGTAGTGTTGGCATCAATGTCTATTGTGTCGTGTTCAAACGAACCTACACCATAAGAAGCAATAATCTGCATGTACAAATGGTAGCTGCTGGCTATACCTTCGTTAACTACTTTGAGTTTATCATTATTCATTAATGAAAATGTGATGTTTGAGTTTGTATGCAGAGGCATTTCCGATAAGGTAAATGTTTTTTCTGCAACACCATCATTGGTTATTGATTGAACATATATTGTTTTAACAGCATTGTTATTATTAATAAATGTGATGCCATTTTGATTGATGCTAAAATTGTCCTTTTCAGAAATAAGGGCATTTCCTCTTGTATAAGAATAAGAATTTTCGTTTATGAATAAAGAGAAATTTACCAAGGGGTCGCTGAAGTCTTTCATTTCAACATTGTAGTTATCTTCGGGCAATATATAGCCATAAGGGGCTTGATTGCCAATAAATGAAAACTTGGCATTGGCACCAGGTATATCATTGATTAGAATGTTATTGACGTATCCTATAGAACCACCAGATTGATTATTAAAAAGAATATTTGATTGGGTACTGTTGAACACTTCAAGAACATTATTCTTTTCGTTATAAATGCCGGTATATTTTACAGAATCAACAATAGGTTG
>CAZVOS010000555.1:0-2935 GCA_964628845.1 uncultured Bacteroidales bacterium
ACAATGAGAAGAATAGTATTAATAATAATACTAACAGTGAAAGCATGCTTAAATTTAACTCCCCAAAAAATCAATCTTCTATTATTAAAGTCATAGGTGTTGGCGGTGGTGGCAGCAATGCTGTTAACCATATGTATAAACTAGGCATAAAAGATGTGGACTTTATTGTATGCAATACAGACGTACAGGCATTGGATGTAAGCCCAGTTCCCAACAAAATACAGCTTGGTTTAAGTCTTACGGAAGGAAGAGGAGCAGGTGCTATACCAGAAGTAGGTAAAAATGCCGCTGTAGAGAACATAGACGAAATAAAAAATATACTTTCGAAAAACACCAAGATGCTTTTTATAACAGCAGGCATGGGTGGTGGTACAGGTACGGGTGCAGCTCCTGTTATTGCTTCAGTTTCAAAAGAACTAGGCATTCTTACTGTAGGTATTGTTACTATACCCTTTTTGTTTGAAGGACGTAAACGCCGTTTACAGGCCGAAGAAGGTATCAAAGAATTACGCAAACATGTTGACTCCCTGCTCATTATTTGCAATGATAAACTAAGAGAATTATACGGTAATCTTGAACTATCAAAAGCTTTTGGTGAAGCAGATAATGTTTTAACTATAGCTGCTAAGGGCATAGCTGAAATAATAACTATGCCGGGATATATAAATGTTGATTTTGAAGATGTTCGTACTGTGATGAAAGATAGTGGAGTTGCTATTATGGGCTCTGGTTGTGCAGAAGGCGAAGAACGCGCTTTAAAAGCTGTACAGCAAGCACTTTCCTCTCCTTTACTCAATGATAATAACATAAAAGGAGCAAGCGACATGCTGTTATACATTTCTTCAGGTAATAAGGAAGTATTGATGGACGAGATATCAGAAATTACAGAATATATACAAAAAGAAGCTGGTGCTACTGCAGAAATCATCTGGGGTAATGGTAATGATCTCTCACTTGGTGATAAAATAAGCATTACTCTTATCTCTACTGGCTTTGAAAGCAATAATGGTGTTGACTATTCACCAAAATCAAAAGAGGTACCTAAACCAAAAGTATATCCTCTCGAACCAAAAGAAGATAAAAAAGAAGTAATTCAGCCCAAAGAAGAAGTTAAAACACCTATCGTACAGAATGAAATGGATTTTGTTCTGAAAAAACCTGAAACTGAAGAAACACCTGTGGTAAATGAAAATTCACAGGAAAATCAATATAAAAACAGGCAAATACTGGAAAAAACAGAAGATGATTTCATTTTATACACTACAGCCCCTGTAAAAGATGAAGATAAGCCAGTTCAAAAAAAGGAAACAGAAATAAGTAAAGCATTTCAAACCATTCAATCTGATTCTTTCAAGAATGAGACAGATAATGTTCAGCATAACAAACCTCAACCTGAAATTATATTTGATAATAACAATCAGCTTGATAAATTAAATAAACAACGACAGGAGCACCTCAAAGACCTAAGTATAAAGCTTAAGAATCCCAATGCTTTGGCAGAGCTGGAAAAAGTTCCTGCTTATATCCGAAAAGAAGAGGAATTACCAACAATACCACATTCTTCAGAATCTCAAATTTCATCATATACCATATCTTCGGAAGTTGATGAGAACAGCAAACCACAACTCAAACAAAATAATTCATATTTACACCAAAAACCAGATTAAAAAGAATTAATAATATTTTTATTAACCAATTATAATATTTATATGGCATTAATTGACACTATAAATAATGATATCAAAGCAGCAATGCTCTCAAAAGAAAAAGAGAAACTGGAAGCACTCAGGGCTATTAAAGCAGCACTGCTTATTGCAAACACATCGGGTGAAACTATAAAAGATGATGATGAAATTAGAATATTACAGAAGCTTGTTAAACAAAGAAAAGAATCAGCAGATATTTACATTCAGAATAACAGAAAAGACCTTGCAGATAATGAGCTGAAACAACTTTCTTACATAGAGCCCTATTTACCAAAACAAATGGATGCAACTGAACTTAAGAGACAGATAGAATCAATAATAGCAGAAATAAATGCCAATGGTATAAAAGATATGGGAAAAGTTATGGGAATTGCATCAAAAAAACTTGCTGGTAAAGCTGACAACAAGACTATTTCTGAGATTGTGAAACAACTGCTGTCATAATTTTAAAGGTTTTAAATTTTTTAAAGCTCTCAAGAAACATGAGGGCTTTTTTTTATTTTTTTCTCTTGTTAGCGGTTTGGTATTACATACAAAATATCCACTCTCCTGTTTTCCTGGGCTTTCCATTCAACATCTTCAACAGTCCAGACGGGCTCTTGTTTGCCTTTGCCCTCGTAACTGATGCGAGATGAAGCAATACCTTTTTTTCGTAAATAATTATAAACAGCATGTGCTCTTTCGTTGCTTATTCTGCTACAATACTTATCATCGCCCTTTAAATCACTATAGCCCAAAACAACTACTTTATACTCGGGATGTGTCTTTAAATACTTAATTACAACATCAAGTTTATTTTTAGAAAGAGCGTCAACATTCGATTTATTAAATTCAAAAAGAGCTACTGTTTGCCTGTTGATAATTTTTAAATTATTGTAAGTAGTGTTTTTGTAATTTGTATTATTAAGGATGCCATCATTTTCAATGACTTCTATATTATTTGTATCACTTACATAAGCATAAGCACGTGTTGTTGCGAGATTATCTGTATTATCGTTATATACAAGGTCAATAACACGATTACCATCTTTGTTAGCTGGTTTATAAACGATTTCGTAATAATTGTGATACAGATGTTGCATTTCAGTAAAAACCTTATCAATATCGTCTGGATTTTTAAGTTGGTAATTATTACCTCCCGACATATCGGCCAAAGCTTCGAGCAAAGGGGTATTGGCAGAGCCACCAAAATCGATAGTTGTAATACTTATATGATTTTTTCTGGCTTC
>CAZVOS010000556.1:0-2926 GCA_964628845.1 uncultured Bacteroidales bacterium
TGTTATATGAGAACCGGGGGACCTCTGGCTGGAATTATGTGATAGGAAAGCTTAAATCAATTATCGTAAAGAACGCTGATGATGAAAAGTATAATATGAAGTTTGAGTTTAAGATTAAATAAATCTTGATTGTTGTCATAAGTACCAAATGAGTCTCTAAGCTAAGTATCGATATGACAATGGTATAATTGATTTTAAATATCGTTAAAAATTTTTCTCATCACATCCTTGTATTTTTTATTAGTAAATGAGCGGCGGATTTTAAGTGTTGCACTTAATTCGCCGCTATCTATGCTCCATTCTTTATCGAGAAGTTCGTATTGAACAATTCTTTCGTAGTCGCCTAAAGAGGCATTCAAAGAAGCAACTTCATTTTTAAAAAGTTTTTTAACATCAGGATGTTCGAGCATTTCATTTCTAGAATCGAATTTAAGTTCATTTTCCTGACACCATGTATTAAGGTTTGTAAATTCGGGTACTATTAATGCCGCAGCAAATTTCTGATTTTCACCAAAAACCATTATCTG
The DNA here is from genome assembly GCA_964628845.1 of uncultured Bacteroidales bacterium. Taxonomy (GTDB): domain Bacteria; phylum Bacteroidota; class Bacteroidia; order Bacteroidales; family PXBB01; genus JAKIYU01. The sequence goes on from CAZVOS010000556.1 coordinate 528, forward strand.
GTCAATATATGTAGATTCTTTAAACTTGTTTTCGATAAGCTGTGGTGAAATATATTTACCGAAAGAAGTCTTAAATATTAGTTTTTTTCTATCTGTAATTCTGAGGTGTCCACTGTTATCAATCACCCCAATATCACCTGTATGAAACCATCCATCGCTGTCAATCACTTCTTTGGTCATGGCTTCTTCTTTGTAATATCCTTGCATCAAGCCAGGTGTTTTGCATAATATTTCGCCATCTTCGGCAATTTTTAACTGTACATTCTCGAAGGGCAGTCCGACAGTACCGAATTTAGTACCGAATGGTTCAAGATTATTAACAGTAAGAACGGGCGATGTTTCTGTGAGTCCGTAACCTTCCAGAACATGAACACTCAAAGCCCAGTAAAATTTGCACAATCTTAATTGAAGGGCGGCACCGCCCGAAACAATAATGTCGATATTTTTCCCAAAGACTTCTTTAACTTTATTTAAAATAAGTTTTCGGGCCAGAAATAACTTAATTTTATAAAGTATAATTTTTTCTTTTTCGATATCATAATCTAAAGCCACAGCTATTGACCAGAAGAATATTTTTTTCTTTACACCCTTTAATGTGTTGCCTTTTGCTATTATTTTGTCAAAGATTTTCTCAAGTAGCCGTGGTACTGTAGAGAATACATGGGGATTAAACTCTTTAAAGTTATCTGACAGATTTGCTAATGAGCCAGCATAATACACAGTCATTCCAAGGTATTGATACATATAATTCAACATTCTTTCGTAAATATGACATATCGGCAAGAAACTTAAGGCAATTTCATCGGGCCCATAAGGGGGGACTTTAGATGCCTCAATAAAATTACTAACTAAGTTGCGATGCGAAAGAATGACCCCTTTAGGTACGCCCGTAGTACCCGATGTATAGATTATTGTTGCGATATCATTTTCTGAAATGGAATCCTTAATCATTCTGAGATTTTCAGGATTCTGGTTTTTGGCTCCAAACTCAATAAGTTCATTCAGATGTTGTACACCGAATAGGTTTCTGAATGTATATACTGCTTTAAGAGTAGGTATTTGGGGTACAATATATTTAATTCTATTATACATCTCCTCTCCTGCAACAAAGATATATTTAACTTCGGCATGTTTTAGGATATATTCATAATCGGCATCACTAATGGTAGGGTAAATAGGAATATGAATGGCACCAATCTGCAGGATACCCATATCAAGGAAATTCCATTCGGGGCGGTTGAAGGTGATGGATGCGATTTTATCAGTTTTACCTATACCTAGAGCGAGCAAGGCATAGCTAATATTATTTGAATTTTCGATATACTCTTGGGATGAATAGGAAGAGGCACCTCCGGGATCTTTACCCGCCAGTGCAATTTCTTTATGAGGAAATTCTGAACCGTATTTATCCAGGATGTCGAATGTTCTTTTTACAGCCATGTTTTTAATTATTTAATTAATAAGAAGTATATGCAAGATTACTATTGCTTGATAAGGACATTTTGCGGGCCTGCTGCAACTAATTTCTTCCCTTCCTCATTATCGGTAAATGTTTCAAAGTTTTTTATGAATTTTTCTGCGAGCATCTCTGCTTGTTTATTATAATCAGAAGCCGATTTCCAGCTTTTACTGGGGTTAAGCACCCAGCTGTCAACACCATTAACTTGTTTGGGTATATACAATCCGAAAGGTGCCAGAACTTCATATTCAGCATTATCAATAGAATCGTTAAGAATGGCTTTTATAATATTCCGTGTTGATTTGATATCAATTCTTTTACCGATACCATAGGGACCACCAATCCAGCCAGTATTAACGAGGTAGGCAGAAGCATTATGTAATTCCATCTTATTACCTAGTTGTTGTGCATAAACTGTAGGGTGAAGTAAGAGGAAAGCAGCCCCAAAAGCGGAAGAGAAAGTGGGCTGTGGTTCTATGATACCTCTTTCGGTACCAGCCAGCTTGGCTGTATAGCCACTTAAAAAATAATACATTGCTTGTTCTTTGTTCAATTTAGCAACAGGAGGGAAAACTCCAAAAGCATCTGCTGTAAGGAAAATAATTTTTCTGGGATGCCCACCCTTTGATACGGGCTTAACAATATTATCAATATGGTTTATGGGATACGAAACACGCGTATTTTCAGTTTTTGAGTCATCAGTGAAGTCTATTTGCCCTGTTTGATTGTTATAAACGACATTTTCGAGAAGGGCATCCCTGCGTATGGCATTATATATATCAGGTTCATTTTCTTTACTTAAATTGATACATTTGGCATAACAACCACCTTCAAAGTTAAAGATTCCCTCATCATCCCATCCATGTTCATCATCACCAATTAACATTCTTTTAGGATCTGTAGATAATGTAGTTTTACCTGTTCCTGACAAACCAAAAAA
>CAZVOS010000557.1:0-2917 GCA_964628845.1 uncultured Bacteroidales bacterium
AGTATATCATTCTTCTCATTAAGCAATTTTTTATTTCATCTTTGAAACTGCTTAAATTCATTTCTGAGATTTCTCTTATTCCCTGTGCTCTGATATACCATTTTCTATGTTTTAATTTTTTATGAGAAAACGTGTCTAAATTTAATAAAAAAAACAAATCAGTAATTCCAGAACTCAAGTCACCACTTATATTTTTTTTAAGCTTTATCAGCTCTTCAATAGCAATTTGTTTTTTGACCTTATTATTTTTTATAAATGATAATACCTTGTTGCTGGTGCCTTTCCTTAAATTCTCTTCAGCAAAAATATAATTGCCAAATAATTCCTGCAAATGTTTACGGTATTTATTGTTTCTTTCAAATACCAAGCCCCTTACAAAACGGCTTATGATAATTATTAAAAAAAGCGAAATAGCAAGTGTTGAAAAAAATGCAATAAGCCATAAAAGCACCTTAAATTTAAATTCAAATAAAGGATAGGCATTTATTAGCTTTCTAATAAATGAAATTGAAGGAAGACCTTTAATAATAAAATATACAAATAAAAGCAGGAATAATGCTAAAACAATTATAATAACCGAATTAGGGTTGATACTGTATTTTTTTCTTTTGTTTTTTTTAAAATAAAATATCCATAAAGCAAATAGCGCAATAAGAATGTATAAATTATTAATTATAAGAGCTGTAAGTGGATAATCGGCAATAAATATTTTTGTATTGTAAAAAGAGTAGTTTATAATGATACCTTCGATGAGTATAATTATAATTAAAACTAACATTATCTTATCATAAAACCCAAGTTCAGAATCTTTGCTGAATTTTTTTCTGATAACATAGCTTAATACAAAACAGGCAATAACTAAATTAACAATATTATGAATTTCAATATTTTCAAAAAAACTTAAAAGCATAAATATAATTAAAAATGTCTGTTTATAATAAATTCAATACTGTATTTGTTCCTCTTTAAACCTATTACATATTCTTCATTAGCAATGGTTCCGTTTACCTGAAATGACAACAGCGGATTAATTTTTCTAAAGAATTCTAATCTGAATGCATTAGACCTGAGTTTGTTAATTTCATTCGTAAACCAGGCATTCTCATCATGTAATAAGCCATAAATGTAACTGCCTCCAATAAAGTTCACATATTTACCAAAGACCCTTGCAGAAATGAGATGTGTTGAATAGTAAGTTTTGTTTATAGGTGCGGTATAAATTCTGTAACCGACATGTAAATTTTTAAGATATTTCCCAATAGAAGCAGTATAAACTGTTACACTTGAAATGTCAAATACAAGGTGGCGGAATCCCAGAGAACCCTCTAGCGTTTTATCAAAAAAGTGAAAGTACTCAGACCCAACTCTGAAACTCGGAAAAATGGTATCATTTGAAAAACCCGCATTGGCATAAAAGTAAGAACTGTTTTTGAGCTTACGAAAATAATCGGCTTCTATTTGCAGTCCTGTCATTCCATATTTTTCAGCCCGGTTTACACGTCCTACATAGGTATTGGTTCCTTTAGTGTATGCGTATTGTATATATGCAAAATGCCAGGGAGAAATTTCCTTAAATGCATCAATATTATATGATGCTGTTAGTGTACCAGGAAATACCTTAGGTGCGAGTTCATACATCATGGAGAGGGCATTGCTGTCTGCATTATTTCTTGTATATAATGTATCAGCAATGGCATATGCTTCATTATACAGATTTTTTTCTTTCAATATTTGTGCAAGGCGAAGTAATAGTGCAGGATCTTCGGCTTTTAATTGCAACATTCTTTTATGGTATTTGAGGGCATTATCAAAATCCTTTTCCTGCATATAAATGTTAGTTAAAAGGCCTAATGCATCATAGTACATGCTGTCATTTTCTATAATACGGTTCAGATGCAATTTGGCAGAATCTGTTCTGTTTAGCGAATAATAAGTGCGGGCAAGATTAAAACGGGCATCCAAATTATCAGGATACTTGTTTACATAGTGTTTGAAACCATTTATGGCAAGTGAAAATTGCTTTTCGTTAAATTGTACTATGGCTTTTGCAAATAATATCTCATCTTTAATTAGTATGGCTTCGTTGTGGCTTGGATTCTTTTTTAAAACAGTGTCAATAAGGACTTCGGCCTCGTTGTATGCTTTAAGTCATTCATTATTGTTTTATACAAACTTGGGCATTTTTCCTGCCGTTCCTGAAACCTGTACAGGGGTACGTTTTACGATTACAAATCATCTTTCGTTTGAAGATATTGAGAAATTGGCAAAATCCTTTGCACACCATCACCCATTATCTTTAAAAGCCCACAATAGAAGCATGAAGGATATTTATAAGGCCTTTAGGAAATTTACGGATTTTGAAAGTCGCTTTGGCCCTGCCGAAGATATTTTGCCCACTCCAAAGCAAATTGAAAATAGTATTAAATTAGAAACGTATAATACAGTAAAAGATATTGATAAAGAATTATGGAACAACTTGCTGGGTGATAGAGGGGCTTTTGATTATGATAACTTATGTCTCTTGGAGGAGGTTTTTAATGGCAATACTGAACCCGAAAACAACTGGAAATTTTTCTATTACCTTGTTTTTAACGAAGAAAGAGAAGTGATTGTGGCTACATTTTTTACTTCAGCTTTGTCGAAAGATGACATGCTGGCATCAGAGAAAGTTTCGGCTAAAATTGAAAACATTCGTAAAACAGACCCTTATTATCTGACTTCCAAATCGTTTATAATGGGTTCATTTCTTACCAATGGCGACCACCTGTACATCAACAGGCAGAACTCTCTGTGGAAAGATGCCCTGATGCTGATGCTCGACGCTGTCTGGAACGACAGAGACAAAGAAAATGCCAATTCACTTTTTATAAGAGATATTTCCCCTGAAGACGATGAGCTTACTTTATTTTTGATTTAT
>CAZVOS010000558.1:0-2912 GCA_964628845.1 uncultured Bacteroidales bacterium
GTTTTGTAAGTTACTGGTACGACAGTGCTGCTACTCAAGCAATCACCAATCCTCACCAAATAGGTCTGTCTGGTATTTACTTTATTAAAAAAGAAACCCTTTTTGGTACGTGCTCCGAAATTATACCTATTGAAATAGTTGTAGGGAACACACCACTTCCACCGGATATTTTAACTACATACAATTTATGCTCTGCTGATACTGGTCTTTATTTATATGCTGCTGGCCAAAACATTCAATGGTATGGCGACACTATGCTTTCCGTTTTAATTGGCAGCGGCGATAGCATTAACACATCACAATTTATTTCGGACACTGTTTTATATATCACTCAATACACTTCTCCCGCTTGCCCAAGCGATGCCGCCATTACAAACATTTCTTATTTTATTACACCTCAAGCACCTACAATAATACTTCCTCCCTCCTATTGTGCAGGCGATTCTATTGATGATTTAATGGTTGTTGGAACAAATATTATTTGGTATAACGACAGCATGCTTTCAACATCAGTATATCAGGGAAATATTTTACACCTATCTCCTCTTTATAACGATACTGTTTTTTATATCACACAAACCGAGAACAACTGTGAAAGTCAGTTCATTGAAATGGCACTGACTATTAATCCTGTACCACCTAAACCCACCATTTCTCAAGTTGGGTATGATATAGTTTCCAGTTCAACTTTGGGTAACCAATGGTTTAATTATCAAGATATTTTAATGGATACCAATCAGTACTTTACCCCCCCTGTTGATGGCTTCTATTATGTGGTTGTAACAATAAATGGCTGTGTTTCTGATACTTCTGACATTATATATTATTACATTACTGAAAATCAATTGCTCAAAATAACAAATGACAAGTTCCTTATTTACCCCAATCCATCTCAGGATATAATCAATATTTATCATCTTTCGGACAATGAACTGAATATTGATTTGCAAGTCTTTAATGTGACTTCTCAATTATGTTATGAAAAACATTTAAATTTCAATGGTTTCCAACATGAAGAGAAAATCAGTATCATTAATTTACCTGATGGTATTTACACTGTCGTTTTGAAAAATAATGAATCATTATTTATTCAGAAAATTATTAAACAATAGCATGAATAGAATATTATTAATATCCGCTCTTTTAATCATTGGAAGTCTTTTTTTTTCACAGTGTAAGAAAAAAACAAATCAGGTAAACTTTAAAGGCACGGTTGTCGATCCTGGAAAGAATGAAGCTGTAACTGATGCCAAAGTAACACTGGCCTCGACAGCAGTACAATCCTGGGTTTATAATTCTAATTTTCAGGATATAGCCAGTGTTAATACGGCTCAAGATGGTTCTTTTGAGTTTATTTTTGATGAGCAGGCAGCCAGTGCCTACCGCATTTACATCTTTAAGCAGAATTATTTCTCGAATACCACCATCATAAATGCCAATGAAGTAACATCAGATGAAGCGTATAACGATACTTTTGAACTTATACCTGAAGCTTTAATTTCTTTGAGAATTAAAAATCAGGCACCTGTTGACAGTGCAGACAGAATCATGTTCCGCATCAACAAAGGAGCGGTTGTTTGCCCCAATGGATGCCCCAGCGATTATATCCAAGGGCTTGGGCCAGATTACGACACCACCATCAATTGCAAAACTTACGGTAATGCATATTTTCTTTTGGAATCAAATATTACTAAAGGAGGCAGTACAATACTGCATCTGGATTCTGTCTATTTAAACCCTTTTGTAACAACCGAATTCAATATCTATTACTGATTTAACCCAAATTACGTATTAGAAAATGCGCAATTTGCCTGAGCCAGACAAAATCTACATTTTGTCGGGGTTAACCCGAATGCCATCCCTTAAAGCTAACCCACTAAGCATTAGCTCATTTCATTCCTAATGCTTAATTCGGGTTTAACAGTAAATTATTATAAAGCTCTGAATTTCCAGGAAATAATAAAAACATGGCATTCACATAGAGTTCTATCTTTTTACTGCGTTTTGTAACTCCCGTTATATCATCAAAATTATAACAGCTCTCAAATCTCTTACATACATTTTCTTTCTGCAGCTCAAAAGTGATGTCGTCCATATCTCTGACCTCTTCAAGAATTTTTTTCATCTTATGTAAGGCCTTTTGTTTGTTATATTCGGTAATACTCGGCAATACAGCCACGATAATTTCTTCTAATGGTTTGATATATAAGTGCTTGTACTTTCTCCATATTTTTTTATCATATTGCCTTATTTCTCTGAGGTACTTAATCCAGTCGTCCGTTGAAAAGGCCTGACCTGCTCTCATGGGGTCAGATAAATCGTCTGGTGGAATTAAACAACAGCTAAAATACTTTGCTATATATCTTTGCGAAGGTGTTAAAATATCATCAACCAATTCTTTGGCATACCAAATTTGAATATTTCCCTCTTTAGTTAAAATACCTAGCGCATGAGTTTTATCTATTTTGTGGCGTTGCCAGGCAGTACCTGTTTTATTCTTAAGTTCATTAATATCCCCTTTAGGAAAATGTCGGGGAAGGGCATGACATTGAATACAATCCAGTTCAGTTTTTCCTGTTTTCGATTTTCCTATAAGTGTTTTTTTTATAAGTAAACTATGCTCTAGTCTTGTTTTAAATATCTCCTGTTGCTGTTCATCTCCTATCTTTTCTTTTTTTAATAATTTCTCAAGCAGGGCCGTATAAACATTTCCTATATGAGTTATTTCGGGAAGTAAGTCTTTTTCAGTCCTTTGTGGCTTAATATTCAGAACATCAATTCTTTTCTGAAGTTCGAGCAGTTTTTCGATTTGCTCTTTTGATAGATTTAATCCATTGATAAGATTTGTTGCAGAAATACGAATGACAAGGAAGTTAAGCTCATTAAGCTGGTTTTCCCATAAATATATTTCT
>CAZVOS010000559.1:0-2907 GCA_964628845.1 uncultured Bacteroidales bacterium
TTCTAAGCATTGTGTTATTCTGTTTTTTATTGATTAATAATCAGCTTAAGGCACAGGATGATATCAAGGACAGCCGTCAACAGTTTTTTGGTTTGGGGGGTAATTTTTCATTTGAGTTACCTGGAGCCGCACTTGCCGAAAGATATGGTGCCAATGCCAATGCAGGTGCTGGTTTCTTTTACAAGACTAAGTTAAACTACATCTTCTTATTTGAAGGAAGCTATCTGTTTGGTGCAAAAATAAAAGACGACAGCTTGTTTCATCTGATTAAAACATCAAACGATTATATCATAGACGGAGATGGTATGTATGCTGATGTACGTACCTATGAGAGGGGCTTTTCATTCTGGGGTAAAGCGGGTAAAATTATCCCTGTCTTTTCCGACAATCCCAATTCAGGTTTGACATTAATTTTTGGTGCAGGTTTTTTACAACATAAAATTCGTATTGAAAATCCGGGCAATACTGTGCCCCATCTCAATGGTGATTACCGTAAGGCGTATGATAAACTATGCAATGGACCTGCCATTTCAGAATATGTGGGCTATACCCATTTCAGCGATAAGCGCATCTTTAATTTTAGAGCTGGTTTTGAATTAACACAAGCTTTTACCCAATCCCGCCGCAATTACGACTTCGACCTTATGGGTGCCGATACCCAAAAACGCCTCGATTTATTATACGGTATTAAAGTCAGTTGGTTGTTCCCTTTTAAGAAGCGTAAACCTGCTGAATTTTACTTCAATTAAAACTTTGTTACCTGATTAATATAACACTGCCATAAGCATAATGTTTCTGCTCTGAGCCCGTAATAGAGTAAATGAAGATATATGAATAGGCATCCATAGGGCATTTTTCATTTTTATAATAACCATCCCATGCAAAATCAAGCTCCTTGGAACTGTATATAAGCTGCCCCCAGCGGTTGTAAATATATATCTCGCTGTAATCGAGTTCCGAATTGCCATGCACAGTAAATACATCATTCATTCCATCACTGTTGGGTGAAATACTGTTGGGTAAAAATACAGTCAACTCTTCAGGATTGAAATAGGCAATAACATGTTCGTTTTCTGTGATTTGAAAACTTACTTCTTCGGTAAAATTGTTTGGATTCAACACATGATTGTTAATTTCCCAGTGGGAAAAGACATAATTATTTATAGGTGTGGCTTTGAGAGTAATAGGGCTGGGTGTGTTGTAAACCTCGTAATGATTAAAATCTATACCCGTGGTCTGATTGAGCAGTACTTCGCCAGTATAAGGAGGACGCACACTTACATTGAGAGTAAATTCAACGGGTAGTTGAACAGGATTGAAATAGGCAATGACTGTATCATTTGTTACTATAAAAAAACTACCGTTTGCTTGTATATTACTAGGTTGAATTGTATGATTATTTATGAGCCAGTGAGAGAAAACAAAGTTGGCATTTGGAGTTGCTGTGAGGTTTAAAAGGGTACTGTCGGTATAAGTGCCTGTCCAGGGATAGCTCGATGGGGTATAAGCATTGGCTGTGATACTGCCTGAATTAGGTGGCTCAACTATATAGACTATAGTACGGGGTGAAGCTAGTTGCGTGAAATGTGCTATAACAGTGTCGGTACTGTTGAAAGTTACTGTTACATTGGCTGTAGTGTTATTAGGGTTTAGTGTATTATGCAGTATTTCCCAATGGCTGAAAGCAAAACCAATATTTGCTACAGCTTCCAGATTATTCTGATTGCCTCCTAAAAATGAAGTCTGATAAGGATAACTGCCAATTTGTGCCGAGTTGAGATGAATAAAACCACCACCAACAGGGCTCACATCAAATACAACATCATAAGGGCCAGTAAGATTGTAACAGTTTACCAGCCCCTGATTAATATATAAACAACGTTCTGTAATAAAATCTCTTAGGGCCTGCACATTGTTTTGCCATGTGGTGTAATTGCCTCCCCAACGTGTTATCTGTTGCTGCATCTCCGGCTGAATACGGTTTATAAACTCATCGAGGATGGCCAGCATGGTATCGCACTGAAATATTGAATTGAGCAATTGTGTGTATCGGTTGAGGTATAGTTGCATGAAATCAGGACTTTCGTCAAGAAGTTTTTTCATTATAGAAGTATGTCCTTGTCCTCCGGGATTTGGTAGATTTTCAGCAAAGCATGGGTCTGCGTCTGGTCCTGTGTCTGGGATACCTGTATAATTGATATAATGGCCAAAAGTGGCATCCATATCCCATAATGTGTATCTCCATTTGAGTTGTTGTCCGTTGGGGTCGGTACCTTTCCACCATGCCGTATTCCAGTTGAGCCAGTCTTTACAAACAGTGTATGTGTTGATGATAAAATAGTCAATAAGACTTAAAAGGTTTAATCTGTCCTGTACATAATCATAATTTGTTGCAACACCCATGTCGTTGCTCATAATATAATTCCTTAAAGCATCCCATTCGTTCTGTGCTTGCTGTCCACCATATTCGGACCAGGTACCTCCCCATGTTTTTAAATAATGTAAATGATATTTATCCTGGTCATAATAATATGAGGTGAAATCTTGGTCATCAACTTTTTCGCGTGATTCATAAACGCCCCAATACTGCCCGTTAAGATATAAAACACAAGGTTCGTAAGAACGCTCATCAAGTTCAAGATTGCCTCTTACTGATAATGAATGTACATAGGCATCTCTTATATGTGCGCCATCTTCAAAGGGATAATTGTCGTTGGCTGCTGGCTTAAAAATAAGTCTTTGAAAGTTTTTTCGGGTAGTAGAAGAAAATATCTTGTATCGGATGGCATCTCCATAACCATATTCATCTCTTGAGATAAAATCAAATCCCCGCTGATTGTAAGCCCAACTGTCGTTGCCATGCTTATTGAACTCACCAGTTACTTTCGATTTTGATGTGTTGCCTTC
>CAZVOS010000560.1:0-2896 GCA_964628845.1 uncultured Bacteroidales bacterium
TATGCTGCAATTGAAAAAGATTTGACTGAAGCAACGAGTGTTTTACCGGATGTAACCAGTAAATCATTTCAAGGACGGGCAACGAAGGGCGCTTGTTTGTCTTTGCATGCCAGAGCAGCTTTATACCAGAAAAAATGGGCTGATGTGAAAAGTTTGACCGACCAGATAATAGCTTCCGGAGTTTATTCACTTTCAGATTATACTACGATGTTCCATCTTGAAGGAGAACTTTGTTCGGAATCAATCTTTGAAATTCAATCTGATTATGTTCCTAGTGACGAGGCTGGCGGAATTGGCTGGGGTTCCCAGTGGGCAACAACTCAAATAGATTGGTTGAACTTTAGTGTGAGTGATGATTTGTTAAATGCATATGAGCCAGGTGATATAAGGAAGAATGCTACCATTTTAAACCCTTTAAATACATATACTCAAACCTATAATGGAGTTACGTATACAGATGGGCCCGCAGAGTTGAGTTTTTTGGGTGCAACTGGTCTAAAATTTAATTTAAAAGCATGGGTTCCCCGGCTTCTTGCAGTAAGAAGCAGCCAAGCGCCTGGAGTTGAGCAAAATGTTCGGGTAATCCGATATGCAGACGTTTTATTAATGAATGCAGAAGCCAATAACGAATTGGGGAATACAGTTGATGCCATTGCGAACTTAAATTTAGTTAGAACAAGAGCTGGATTAGCTGGAACCACAGCCACTTCTCAATCCGATTTAAGGGCAGCTATCCTTAAAGAGAGACGTGTAGAATTTGCATTGGAGGGTGCAGGTGATGGTCGATATTTTGATTTGATACGTACTGGTAATGCTGAAACCGTTTTGGGACCCAGAGGTTGGAAAGCCAATAAAAATGAAGTTTGGCCTATCCCTTATGAGCAGATTATTCTCAGTAACGGAGTTCTTAAACAAAACTCCGGATACAATTAATTCATTATTGTAATAAAATACTAAATATCACAAAGTATGAAAACTAAAAATCGTAATATTTTCTTCCTTATTTTTATTGTAGTAATAAGCGTTTTGCTTAATTCTTGTTGGAAAGAATTTGATGCCAACTCTTATGCTCCTGTGTTCAAGATTGGGGGTTATGCTCGTGCCAGTGAAGTAGCTAAAGAAAATTGTGTAGGTTATTGGGCATTTGAAGGTAGCGTTTATGATAGCATTTCCCTCCAATCTGGAATCGGTGTAAATAGTACTTATACTAAAGGTTTTGTAGGTCAAGCCTATAATGGAGGTAATAATGCTTATGCTTATTGTGGTATAAGTGATGCATTGAAACAGTTGAACGGTAGTTTTACTGTAAACTTATGTATGAAATATAATGCATCCGGAATTGCTGCAACTGCATCAAATTGGGTTCATTATCTAGGGTTAATTCCTGAAAATGCTACTGGTACTTGGGGTCCGAAATTTCAATTCATGCAATATCCTACGAGTAGCGCGACATCTTGGCATTTTGCAAGCAATGTTAAAAATGCACGTATAGGTAACACGTTTTGGGGGTCAAATTTATGGACCTCGGTTGATAAATTTAAGGATAAATGGGTTAACTGGTCTTTTGTTTATGATGCAACAACCTCTACCTACAATATTTATATGGATGGTGCTCAATGGAAGAGCGATGGCTGGGTAGACTCCAATACCGGTTGGGGAGGAAATACTTATCCGCAAACTAATAGTGCTTGGGAAAACCTGCAGTTTGGGGCGATTTCTAAAATTGTATTTGGAGCTATGAATGAAGCAGGACTTGAAGCTACGGGCGACTGGGGCAAAAATCCTGCATTTTTTGACGGAGCATTAGATGAGGTAAGGATTTATAATACAGCCCTGACACAAAAACAGATTTCAACTTTGATTTCTTTAATGTCAAAGGGAATGTAAGAATAAACCTTATTTGTTTTATTAATTCTAATCCGGCTGCCTAATTAGGCAGCCGGATTTAAGTAATTATATTATGAAATATGTTCCCAACTTTATTCTGTTGCTTATTTTATCTTTAATGTTCTTATTACCTTTTGGTTGTCATAAAACTACTATCGATTCGGATAAGCCGCCAATTGATTCAATACCTGCGGTTTCATACTTTATCCTTAAAAATACTGTACTAAATAATGCCCCAATTACATCTAATACACTTCGTTTGGGAAATAATAATGTTGATGCGATTCGGTTTCGTTTTTCTGACAAAATTGATAGAAACTCTGTTTCAAATGCCTTTTCTTGGTCTGCTAAAGAACCAACTGTTTCATTCTCGTATGAGAATAATGACTCAACGTTATTAATCAAGCTAAGTTCTAGATTGTCTTATTTAAGTAAATATAAAATTGGGCTCTCAACAGGCTTAAAATCAATTTCTGGTGTAAACTTGTTTACTTCATTCTCATTAACCCTTATAACCACCATCGACCCCTCTAATAAATTTCCGATCATTTCTGACGAAGCTTTGTTGGATTCCGTTCAAAAAGCCTCATTCAGGTATTATTTAGAGCACGCAAGCACAACCAGTGGTTTGCTTGGTGATGTAAGCGGTGATGCTCCAGATGTTAGAACTACCTTTGGGGGCACCGGATTTGCTCTAATGGCTTTTCCGGGGGCTATTAACCGTGGATTTATTACAAGGAGCCAGGCATTGTTTAAAGTGCAGCAAATAGTATCTTTTGTAAATACTAAGGTTTCTGTTTATAAAGGTGCTTTTCCTGCCTGGGTTAATGGTGCCACGGGAGCGATGGTATACTGGGATGGTATGGATGGATGGGATATACCGAATACTGCTTTTTTTATGATGGGAATGTTGACTGTACGACAATATTTCGATGGCTCATCTCCTGAAGAAACCAAATTAAGAGAGGATATTACTACTTTGTACAACAATATAGATTGGCCATGGTAT
>CAZVOS010000561.1:0-2894 GCA_964628845.1 uncultured Bacteroidales bacterium
GGTGTTACTCTATTTTCATTTTTAGGGAGTTTATTTGGTGGGTTAACAGAGATACTACAACATTTTTGCACAATTGACAGAAATGGAGACTTGTTTGATTTTTTTGCTGATATATTGGGATTGATTTTTGGAGGCCTTATTTTTGAATTGGTTTTTAAAAAGCACATTATTCGGAAACAGAAATTTTTATTTCTAAAATAACTTAATGTCGTACATTTGTAATATTAAATTCTTTATAAAGATATGGTTCCCGTAATAATGCTTCAAATGATGATTGTTTTAAATGTTATTTTTTCATTCAACATTATTTTAATTTTACTAATTATAATTGCTTTATTAGTATGTTCTGCCTTGATTTCAGGTTCGGAAATTGCCTTATTTTCGTTAACACCTGCTCAAATAAGTGATATAAAAAATTTTAAGACTTCTGGCAGTAAAAAAATACTTAAGCTAATCGAAAAGCCCAAATTGCTATTAGCCACTATATTGATATCAAATAATTTTGTAAATATCACTATCATCATATTATCAACATATATTACCAGCATATTTGATAGTTATTTTTCACATCCCGTACTCATTTTATTTATTCAGATTGTTTTAGTCACATTTCTGTTGTTGCTTATAGGAGAAGTCATACCAAAAATATTTGCACAGCGCTATGCTTTGCCTTTTGCTCAATTAATGGCGGGTCCTATGGTTATTTTACGTACTGTTTTTTATCCTCTCTCAATAATAATGGTAAAATCTACATCTGTTATAGATAGACGGTTTACAAAAAAAGGACTCGGGCTTTCTTCCGAAGAGTTTTCAGAAGCACTTGAATTGTCCACACAACATGAGTCAACATCGGAAGAAGAGAAAAAGATGTTTTTAGGTATTGCCAAGTTTAGTGATATAGAGGTAAAAGAAATCATGAAATCGAGGATGGAGGTCGTTTCTGTAGAAGAAGGAACTCTGTTCTCTGAATTACTAGACATCATCAAAGATTCGGGATATTCCCGAATTCCTGTATATAAAGAAACATTCGACAATGTAACAGGGATATTATATGTAAAAGATTTGCTACAGCACCTCGAAAAAGACAACACTTTCAAGTGGCAGGATTTAGTAAGAACTGCCTTTTTTATTCCTGAAAACAAAAAAATAGATGTTCTTCTTAAAGAATTTCAAAGTAAAAAAATACATCTTTCTATTGTGGTCGATGAATATGGTGGCACTTCGGGTATAGTAACACTAGAAGATATCATCGAAGAGATTGTAGGAGAAATCAATGATGAATTTGATACACATGAATCGTTTTATACACAAATAGATGAGAAAACATATTTGTTTGAAGCCAAAACATCGCTTAACGATTTCTGTAAAATACTAGATATAGATGATACCCTTTTCGAAAACATACGGGGAGAATCCGACTCTTTAGCAGGTCTCATCTTAGAACTCTGCGGTAAAATACCTCAAAAAAATGATAAAACTAAAATACACAATATGAATTTTATTGTGGATACCGTTGACAAAAGAAGAATAAAAAAAATAAGGGTGGAGTTAGAATAATAAATCATTCTTATATATGTTTTATTGTTTATTTGTATTTTAAATTTTGAAAAAATCCTACATTTGTTCTTTCAAATTTTAATAATTTATTTATAAGGAATTATCATTGATTTATGGCTCTGAAAAGATATTTTCCCAAATACAGTGCATTTGTTTTTATACTATGTTTGTTGGCATTATCACTGCTTTACAATTACCATAAAACCATCAGGTATAAGCCCACATCTATTCACCAGTGGAGGCAGGCCGATTGCTGGTCGTTTACAGTAAACTTTTACGAAGAAAACCTCAGTTTATTTGAACCTTCTCTGCATTATATAGGTGAGAGTGAAACAGGAAACGCTTCGGGAGAGTTTCCCATAATATATTATGTGGTGGCAAAACTATGGAAGATTTTTGGTCAGAAGGCCTGGATTTTTCGGGGGGTTAATATACTGATTGTTTTTCTGGGTTTGTTGGCTCTTTTCAAATTGTTTGAAAACTCATTAAAGGATAGTACATGGGCTTTGATGTTAACGCTTTTGTTGTTTACATCTCCTATATTAGTTTATTATACCAATAATTTTATTGCTGATACGCCAGCATTTGGTTTCTCGCTTATTGCTGCCTGGTTTTTTAACAGATTTTACAACAAACAGAATGCTATAAGTTTGTGGCTGGCATGTCTGTTTTTTTTATTTGGGGCTTTACTCAAGGTAACTGCTGCCATGCTTTTTCTGGCTATACTTTTTGTTTTTGTAGCCGAGTTAACAGGTTTTATCCGTTTCAGAAACGGAAAAAAGCTTTTTCATAAACCGATTCAGCAATGCCTTCCCTTATTAATGTGCATTGTACTCACGTTTTCGTGGTATGTCTATTCGGCCTGGTATAACAAGCAGTATAATGGGG
The DNA here is from genome assembly GCA_964628845.1 of uncultured Bacteroidales bacterium. GTDB lineage: Bacteria > Bacteroidota > Bacteroidia > Bacteroidales > PXBB01 > JAKIYU01. The sequence goes on from CAZVOS010000561.1 coordinate 2,446, forward strand.
AGTATTTTCTTTTGGGTATATGGCCATTTTGGCGTATGGATTACCCTCTTATCAACGAAGTGGCACGCATCATTAACGAAAATCTGATTTATCAGTTTTTTAGTGTGTCTGTTATTTATTTAACATTTGCTATGCTGCTTTTGCTGTTGGTTTTCGGGGAAAAAGTTCAGAAACTAATGCTTGTTCTCACGCTCTTGCTTGCTGCAGGAGGGCTGCTTTATATAATGCTATGGTATCGTGTGTTCGATGTGCACGATTATTACCTGCTGAACCTGCTTATAATTGTGGTTACCGTGTTCTTAAGTTTTTTTCTGTATATTTATCACAAGCATAATGCCTTACTTAAATCTGTCAGACTGAAACTTCTTTTTCTGATTTTTCTTGGTGTAAACATTTATTATGCACGAGCAAAAACTGAAATTAAATACGACAGACGTATCGAAAGCTGG
>CAZVOS010000562.1:0-2893 GCA_964628845.1 uncultured Bacteroidales bacterium
TTAAAATCTTTTATAAATGCCTTTGGTTTAAATAATAGCGTAGCTATTCGAATATCTGCTGGCTCATACACCTTTATCTGTTCTAAAAGATTATGGAGTGTTATGCCTGTATCTATAATATCTTCAAGAAGAATAATCCTTTTGCCTTTTATGCTTTCGTTAAGTCCTATCAAAGTCTGAACATGTTGTGAACTTTGTGTTCCCTGATATGATGAGAGTTTTATAAATGTTATATTGCAATCGAACTGAATTTTTTTTAGCAAATCCGAGGCAAACATAAAAGAACCATTTAATACAGCCACAAATAATGGTATGTCATCTTTATAATCAGTATTTATCTTTTCTGCCATTGCTGTAATGGCTTTTTGTATGTCGTTGGAAGAGATACTGATTTTAAATTTTTTATCTAAAACATTGATTTCTTTCATGTTGTGGTATTTAATATTATTTAAACTGTCTATTATAATGATAAAAATAAAACAATTGCTAAAATACATATTTATTTCTATGCATTACTTTTTAAAATTAGTTTATTTTTTAATTTCTTTGTGTAAAAAATATTAATTTTGGTAAAATGTCAAGAAAGGTTTTACATATTTTATCTTTTGATTGGGGTGGCGCAGCTAATGCAGCTTTAAGGTTGCATGAAGGAATGTTAGAAGCTGGTATTGACTCGAAAGTATTATTAAAATGGAAATCAAGAAAAGATGTTAAAAAAACTTTTGAATTTGTTTTGCCCATAGAAACTTATCCTTTTAAGAAAAAACTAAATAATAAAATTAATCAATATAAAAAGAAGATATTTGGAGAAACGCCGGTTGTTGATTACTTAAAAAATGCACCTAAAGGTTTTCATTTATTTACTATCCCTAATGAGAAGTATGATATTGCATCCAATCCTTTAGTACAGGAGGCAGATATTATTCATTTACATTGGGTAGCAGATTTTATTAATTACAAAAGTTTTTTTCAAAAAATTAACAAGCCTGTTGTTTGGACCATGCATGATATGAATCCGTTTACAGGTGGATGTCATTATGCAATGGAGTGTTTAAAATATGAAGATAAATGTTTGAATTGTCCGCAGTTAGTGGGGACTTTTAATCCGGATTTTGCATATGAAATTCAGCAAAAGAAAGCTGCTTTTTGCTTAGGAAATAATAATTTACATATTGTAACGCCATCTCAATGGCTTACTGATTGTTCAAAGCGAAGTCAAATTTTTAAGGATTTTCCTCATTATGTAATTTATAATGGTATTGACTCTCGAATTTTTAAAAATCGAGATAAAGTTTTTTCCAGAGATTTGTTAGGATTGCCTCATGATAAAAAGATTGTTCTCTTTGTAGCTGGCAGCCTAAGCTGTAAACCTAAAGGATATCAATTATTATTAGATGCTTTTAATAAACTTTCAGATAAAACGAATATTTTACTTTGTGCTATTGGAAATGACGTTTCTGAAATAAAGAATGCGCATATTGTTGAACTTGGACCAATAAACGATGAAAGGTTGTTGAGTGCTGCTTATTCTGCTTCAGATATTTACATAACACCCTCTTTGGTTGAAGCTTTTGGATTGACAATTGCTGAATCGATGTTTTGCGCAACGCCTGTTATTGGTTATTCTGTTAGTGCTGTAAAAGAGTTGATCGATAATAAAAAAAATGGCATACTTTGTTCAGAAACCAATTCTGAAAGTTTAAAAGAAGCCATTGATTTCTTTTATAATAATACAGAATTATTTGATGGTGATATAATAGCAGAAGATGCTCGTAACAAATATGATATAAATATAATAACATCAAAGTACAAGGTTTTATATGAATCTATTTTATAAATCCTTTTATTTAAAAAAAGACAACATACTTTTTAAAATTTTTCTGTTCAAAATAAAATCTATTAGAGATCTTTAATATTAGAATATAGATGACTTCTAATTTCACTACCCATCAATATTTTTAAAGAAAAATTCATTTGGTTATTCTTTAGTATTAAAAATAAATATTTTTTTGGGAGTATCTCACGAAAATATTGAAAATAGATACTCCTAAAACCATAACTTATTAGTTTTTAGTGTAAATTCTTCGAAAAATTAATAAATATTGCTTTTTTATATTGATACCAAAATTCGTAATTTGAATAAGTAACTGCAACATACATCGGAACAATATAAACATTTTTATTTATCCATTAATAATATTACATTATCATTTAATATTTGCCATATTACAACACAACTATAGTCTTTATGAATAATCTCATCACAATTGAAAAATTAACCTGCATTCCAACTATCTTCAAAATAAACATCAACAGTAAAGTTTTGTTTTAATAAATCTAAAAAGGAATTTGAAGATTTTGTAATAATATGATAGGAATGATCAATAAAAGCGATTCTCATTTTTTTATTATTCTAACTTTTATTTGTTTATCCATTGCATTTTATATTCATTAATGGCATTAAGTACAGCAATTTGATTTTTTTCAGTCGTTGCCAGTATATCTGTATAATAAAAGGTTCTTGTACAATTATGTTTTCTCATGCTATATAAATATGAGTTAATATTTATTAATGTTTCAAAATTAATTTCTTCAGTTATTAAATTTCCAAAATTATCAAATATATAAATGTAAGTATATCCTTTTTTTTGTAAAAGAGGATACATTTCATTGAATCCATTAAATTGAAAATCTTCAAATATTTCATTTTCCCAGTATAAAATTGGTTCAGAATGAGATAAAATTTCTTCTGCTGAATTAATTACATCAAAGTCGAAACCATCTTTATCTACTTTCAGTAAAATAACATCTGAAACATTATCAATTAATTTATCTAATGCAATAGGTGTAATTGCATTAGAATTTTCTTCAATCTTAATACTTGCAGTTCCAT
>CAZVOS010000563.1:0-2889 GCA_964628845.1 uncultured Bacteroidales bacterium
CTTCCTCTTTTACAGAAACCCCTTTAAGCAATTCAACCTATACAGTAACAGGAACGGATAATCAGGGGTGCAGCACAGTTTCACAGGCATCGGTAACAGTAAATCCATTGCCGGTAATAAGCATAACACCCTCTCAAGCGGCTGTTTGCGAAGGATCTTCTGTTACACTCACTGCCACATCCAATACAACAGCAACACAATTTGAGTGGAACAATGCAGCAACAGGGGTTTCAATAACTGTCAGTCCTGCTACCAATACATCATACAGTGTTATTGTAACAGATGCGAACGGTTGTACAGGACAGGCATCAACCGCTGTTACCGTTAATCCTATTCCGTCAGTTGACTTTGATGCAGACCCGCTCAATGGTTGTGCGCCACTTAACGTCAGCTTCTCCAGTCTGTCATCGTCTCAAAATACACACCAGTGGACATTTGGCGACAACTCTAGTGCATCGCTCATTAACCCAGGACATCTGTATCTAAACGCAGGTATGTATAGTGTAAGTCTCACTGTTACCTCTCCTGCTGGCTGCTCAAACTCACTTACAAAATTAAATTTCATTGAAGTGTATCCTGTTCCTATAGCATCTTTTTATACCAATTCCAGCTTAACTGATATGCTTGAATCTGAAATTTATTTTACAAACCAATCCTCGGGTGCTATTAGCTGGAAATGGCATTTCGGTGATGATTCGGACAGCATTTCTTATGAAGAAAACCCCATACACACTTACACTCAAGACGGTAATTATACTATATGGCTCTATGTCGTCAGTGCCTATGGCTGTACAGACTCAACTTCAAGAGACATTGAAATAAAACCTCTTACAACATTTTATATACCTAATGCTTTCTCTCCTAATAGTGATGGGAACAATGATTTTTTTGGCCCTATTGGATTGGGATTTGATGCGAATGGTTACGAAATGTACATTTACGACAGATGGGGTAAGTTGATTTTTAAGTCGGCGGATATTAATAATATGTGGGACGGAAAAGTTCTAGGAACAGGTAATCCTGCAGGACAGGATGTGTATTCATGGGTTATATTTTTCAACAAACCCGATAAGCACGAAAGATATTTAAACAGATATATTGGAAGTGTTACACTTTTAAGATAATTTTTAATGTATTTCTTCTATAAAAAAACGTAATTTTAATCCATAATTCTAATTATAATGAAAAAAATATATGTTTTAACTTTCACTCTGTTAAGCAGTATATTGTTTACAGAGTTTCTGTTTGCAAACAAGTATTATGTAAATGATCCCAATTTGACTAACGACATTTATACAACTGCTGTAGGTAACAACAGCAACAGCGGCACGACACCTGGAGCACCTATGCTTACTTTAGGAGCAGCCATAACAGCAGCATCAAACGGCGATACCATTTATGTGGATGTGGGTACTTATACAGGAACAGGTAATATTTCGTTATCACTTAATAAATCTCTTACTATTATTGGTGCAGGTACAGGAAATACAATCTTTACAAGTCATACCAACAACCGCTTTGTAAGAATTCAGGCAAACGATGTAAAAATCAGCAATATGCAGATATATGATTTTTTCCTTGAAGGAACAGGTCAGGCAATAATGGTTGATGCAAATATCACTGGTTTTGTACTCACCAATATTGTTATGAAACGCAATCTGGGGGCAGGAAACTCCGGTGGAGCCAGTATTTACTTGTCGTCTGGTTCTGAAACAGTCATTAATGGCATTTTGTTCAGTTGCTCTGGTTTTAACGGCAATTATGGTGGCGCCATTAAATTAAATAATGCGCAACTCACATTAAACAAAAGCGTTTTTTTTCAGGCACGTGATAATGATGGGGTCGGAGGTGCTATAGGTATATCAGGTGCTGCTTCGGTGGTAACTGTAACAAATTCTGTTTTTCAGGAATGTAATTCAAAAGCCGGCGGAGCTATCGGACAAACCGGTGGTATTTTAAATGTGAGTGGCTCATGCTTTACCGATAATTTTATTCAAGGAGACTTCACTAATAACTTTAATGGAGGCGGCCATTATTATGCAAGTGGCACTATCGTTTCTGCTTCATTTTCAAATTGCAGTTTTACAGGTGCTTTCTTTTGCAGCACCACTAACCCGCCGGCAGGTTCTATCTGTCAATTCGATTCAAATCCTTCTAATGATGGTAAAGCTATCAGCATTAGGGGCGCTACAGGCACTTTTAACTTTGATACCTGTTATTTTAATAATAATAATATAAGCACATCATTTGACGATGGTTTGGACTTTTACCTTAGAGGTAACACTTGCTTTGTTAACATTAATGAATGTGAGTTCGGCAATGACCAATTTCCCTCTAACAGCGACAAAGTTAATATCTACAATTATGATGTGCCTTCTGCTAATTTTATCGTAACAAATTCGGGTTTAGCACAACTTACAGCTAATCAAGATGGTATTGACGGAAATAATTTCTCTTATAGAGGCAATGCCCCCGGTGGTATTTCAAATAATAATACTGCAACAAGCAATCCTGTAACAAGTTGTGCCAATATCACAATAGCAGGTTGTGATGATATCAGTATTAATTGCGCTACAGAAATCAACAGCCCTGTTATTATAACCTGTGCAACTGATAAAGTAATTACTGATTGCAGTACTCTTGGTGATTACCGGGCAGAAGTGGCTGCCTTTGATGATTGTTCATTTACAATTTCTCAAAACCCTGCACCCGGAACAGTTCTAACGGATGGCGTTCATAATGTGGTTTTTACCGTTACTGATGAAGCAGGGAATTTTGTTAGCTGTACAATTTCCGTAACTGTTTCGGGTTGTGGTTGCAGTCCACCACCACCGCCCACAGGCAGTTCAGCCCAATCGTTCTGCAGCATTGAAAACCCCACAGTTGCCG
>CAZVOS010000564.1:0-2883 GCA_964628845.1 uncultured Bacteroidales bacterium
TTATTGGAACAATGGTATTAAAGAAGGAGACAGCTATGATATGCTTATGCCTTTTTGTGCTTGTCATATTGGTGTAGAGTCGTGCACATGTCCTTAAAATGTAGATGAATAGTTTTCTTAACCAATTATGAAAAAATTATTAATACTCGCGTGTGTTTTTAAAATATTATTGAGTCAGGCTCTAGCACAAGAAATTTATATAACCGGACATGTAAACAAAGGCAATGATGATATTATTAAAGGCCTCTTAAATTCTATTCAAGAGTCCCATATAAAATACAAAAAGATAAATATATACCATAAATGCGATGCGTATTCATCTGTAAATCGGTATCAAATTAAGAAAAAAAATATTAAAACCCGTAATTATGCAGAGCTTGACAAATGGATTGAAGCATGTTCAAAGAAATTATGTTCAAATGATTGCGAAGGTCTTATAAACAATATTATAACTGATATTGATAACAGCAGTACTGAGGAATCGCTGAAGTTTTATGTGTTGAAGACTAATCTTAATACAGAATCTATTATACAGGGTTATAAATTAACCAATCCTGATGTTAAGATTGAATCAGTATCTGATTTTAGTATTTCGCTGAAGAATATTAAAAAGAATGAGCTCCAAGACAATAAGCATATTTTTATTATGGGCTTTAAAGAACCGGTAATAAAATTACTATATCCAACCGGCGGTTCAACTTATATGAAGTTTTGTAAAAAAGGTGGCTCTTGTTATTTAAAATGCTCATGGATAAACAAAGGGGTTAAAAAAGTAATCTTTAATCTTCAGAGTTTTGATAACGATGGTAAACCAAGAAAAATACTCGATAAGGTTGTGTCGCCAGACCATACCACTTCCCTTGAAATAAATGGCGATACCTGTTGTTATTATATTGATTTTGATAAGGAAATAGCTCCCCAAATACCTGAAGAATATAGGTCTCATCATATGTTTGCAGCGTTTCCCGAAATATTTAAAGTAACAGTTTCGTATTATTGGAACAATGGTATTAAAGAAGGAGACAGCTATGATATGCTTATGCCTTTTGACTGTTGTTTTTTTTGGGGAATTCAGCAGTGTACATGTGTGCTTGCAGATAATTAGTTTTTTATTTTATTATGAAAAGAATACTGCCCATATTATGTTTATCCTTATTTGCACATTGCGGCTTTTCGCAGTGGGTTTATAATTCCACTCTTGATCCAACTTCAATTGATATTGTAAAAAAGGACAAGATTAGTATTGTTGTTTTTGATATTGTTAAAAATAACTATGCCGAAAGTGAGCACCTAAGCCGTTTAATCTCTGACATTACCTCAAACAGTATTGATACATCATTATTCTTATTTAAAATTATTATCAGAACAGGTGTTTCACTCAACGATAATGCGTGTTATAAAGATGAACAATATAGCTATGATTCTATTACGTATTATTTAAAAAATTCTTATCCGGTTATTCTTATAGATAGCACCCTAATAATGGGTTATATTGATGGGCTTACAGAAAATGACAAATTATTGTACGACAAATTTGAAAATACGCCTTACTTGCGTATAGCCGGAGATTCTCACAGTCAGAATTATGCTGTTTTATATGAAGTTATAAACAGCATAACAGATTTCTATGTAGAATTAGATTCTTTCTTATTTCAAAATTATACGGTAAGTTTAAATCCTTTGGCATATAATCCATATCTAAAAAATTATAACAGGGGATTTAATAATGGGGATTTTACAATAGGTATTGATTATACATATTGGGGGGTTAATAAAAAATACTTGTATAAAAATTTGAAGCACCCACAATTGGGGATAGGATTTGGACTTAATTTTTCCAAATACAATTTAAATACTTTTGTGGAAAATATTGAGCAAACACGTGATTCAATGATAGATAGAAATAATAACTCTGAAAAATTCAAACTTTTGCTTTTTGCCAGAAATGTTAAAGAAGACATTATTTTAAATACTTTTAATATGCCATTATTCTTTTCATTTCGAATTTGGGAGAACAAAAATCTTTTTCTTAAAACAGGTATTAGCTTTTCTTATCTTTTTGGGAATATTAATTCTACCGGTATTTTTACTTACAAAGGACTTTATAATGATTCTGTTCTGATTGATGACGAAAATCCCTATAGAAGGGATTATATAAGAGAAAAATATGGGTTTTACAGCAATTATCCCAAAAAATACACACAAAGCATTTGCGATACTAATTTTTTTAAAAAATATTATTACTCAATATTTGCAGAGATTAATCATAGGATAAAAGTTACTGATATGATAGATTTTTTCTGGGGTGTAAACTATACACTCAGTGAGAATATTTTAAATAAAAATAATACTCCAGAAAACTATATAATATCTACTGATATTGAGAATTATAGCCCATTGATATTGAACGAAAAAAAATATAAACTTGCAACTTTTTCTATAAAAACAGGACTTGTTTTTAAGTTGTAAGACTAATATTTCCTTGTGAATTTCAATAAATGAATCAACAAGGTTATTGATTTATTATTATAACAGATAGCTTATTGCACTCTTTATAAGCATCGACTGAAAATGCAATTTTAAAACACTTTTATCATGAAGCATATAAATAAAACCTTATCATTTCTTATTTCTATACTGTTTTGCCTTACGGCATGCGATTTTTCGCAAAAGGGACCCAGTATAGGTGGTTTTTCCTGGTTCTACGAATACAACGAACAAGGCGATATTTCCAAAATAACAGCCCCTGGTAATAAGCTTACAGAGCTTAATTACACGTATTTTAATAAACCAGGGCAGCCCATACAGAGTTTAACTAAGAAAACAGAGGATGCAACTGTTACCTTCCTATACGATGAACAAGGGCGCATCACACAAATGACA
>CAZVOS010000565.1:0-2880 GCA_964628845.1 uncultured Bacteroidales bacterium
GCAGGTTGGGCAGGTCTCCCTTGGGATCGATGATGATGGCGGGTATGCCATCGAGGGCAACAGGCCAATTTGAGTTAAAGCTGCTGCCATCATATTTGAGAATATGCACATTGCCGGCGGGAGATATTCTTTCGTTGAAGATGATTTCTAATTTATTGTCAGCGTCCAAATCGGATAATGCGGGAGCGCAGATGAGCCAATTATTATTCAGGTTAACTGGCCATCCTGGTAATATATTGCCTGTTTTATCGAGAACATAAATACGTCCGTTAGCAGGAACACCGCCTGTAAGCTGAACAATATCCAGTTCTCCATCGCCATCTACATCACCAATGGAAGGGGGGTAAACGGCTGTCCCAATGATATCCTGTTGCCACAACAAACCCTGATAGGTGTAAACATATAATTTGTTGTCAACGGCAAAAATAATGTCATCTTTACCATCATTGTTCATATCTGCCAAGCTTAAATTGCGCATGTTTTTAAAACTGGGATTTGCAGGTACCGCAATTGGAAATCCTTGTAATTGATTGATGTTGCTTTTTGAGGTATAAACTGAGGGCATGTCGAGTTTCGTTATACCTACCGACATATCTTCTTTTAAAAATGCCTTTTCCCATTGTTGTGCATTAATATTTACGATAAATAATAAGAAAAGAGATAGAATGCTTATTTTATACATGGTGTCAAATTTTTTCAAAAATATAAAACATAATTGTTAAGGAAAAAATAAATAAAAAATTATCCAAGAAAATTTACAATTATAGCTGCAATTCTTTTATTGATTTTAGGGAGGGATGACACTAAATAAGATATTTATTTATTCTCGGAAGTAATAACGCCAGTTGCCGTATGTCTTTAGTTTGTAATAGGTTTCATCATATACATTGTTTGAGTTATATAAAACCACATCTGCATCCCAGCCGTCTAAATATTGCATAAATAACAAAGTATATGATTCTCCATTTCTTTTATATTCAACATTTCTTATAGTGAGGGCACTTGGTTTAGGAATGGCATCAATATATTTTGGTACTAAAAGATGGATTAATTCGGGATATACATTGTTGTCGGTTTTAAATTTCTCGAGTGCATCAATTAAAGGGTTTAGTTTTTTAATATTATAACCTTTGCTATAATCTATTAATATGGGTGAAATATATTTAGAAGATAGAAATGTAATGCCAATAAAAATAAACATCAGAAATAATAGTTTTATTCCTGTTTTTCGTTTTTTCTTAAAAAAGACAGTGATAATAGCTGAAACAAATAAACCTAATAAAAATAAAAAAGGGATATAGATTGTAATTCTGTTATAAACAGATAAAAATGAATTGCTGAATCTTACGGGGAATGAAAAGGGCATCGGCACATTAGGAACAATAGAAACTAATGTTATAAGAAGAAGAAATAACAAACAATATAATATTTTTTTCAATAGGTTAACTAATGTTATACAAATGTAATACAATTTTTTTAAGATAAAACTAAAAAAAGATGTTAATTTTATCTAAAATAAGTTAAAGTTATTTTTATAAAATTTCTTGATTTTCAAAGTCTTTATTACTTTTGCGGATAATAAAAAAATAAAAATGCAATCGACTAAATATATTTTTGTATTAGGAGGCGTGGTATCTTCACTAGGTAAAGGAATCATTGCTGCTTCATTAGCTAAATTAATACAGTTAAGGGGTTTTTCGGTTACAATTCAGAAGCTTGATCCATACATTAATATTGACCCGGGCACATTAAATCCCTATGAGCATGGCGAATGTTTTGTTACAGATGATGGGGCAGAAACGGATTTGGATTTAGGTCATTATGAACGTTTTTTAAATGTTTCTACATCACAGGCCAATAATATCACTACGGGGAGGATTTACCAGCATGTAATTGAGAAAGAAAGAAGGGGTGATTATTTAGGTGAAACCGTACAGATTATACCCCATATCACTGATGAAATAAAATACAGAATTAAGTTATTAGGTAAAGATAAAAAATATGATTTTGTTATAACAGAAATTGGAGGTACTGTAGGAGATATTGAATCTTTACCCTATATAGAAGCAGTTCGTCAATTGAGGTATGAGAGGGAAAATGATTGTCTGGTCATACATTTAACTTTGGTACCTTATTTAGCAGCAGCGGGTGAATTGAAAACAAAACCCACACAACATTCAGTTAAGACACTTTTAGAGCAAGGATTACAGCCAGATATTCTGGTTTGCAGAACCGAGAAACACATTACAGAAAGTATGAAACAAAAAATTGCTCTTTTTTGTAATGTACATTCATCGGCTGTAATTGAAGCCATTGATACGGATAGTATATATAATGTACCACTCTTAATGCATGAACAGAAATTAGATGAAGTTGTTTTAAAAAAATTGCATTATCCGTTTAATAAGAAAGCGGATTTAAAATTATGGGAGGATTTTTTATATAAAATTAAAAATCCTAAACAAGAGATAGAAATAGCTCTTATTGGCAAATATGTAGAATTAAAAGATGCGTACAAGTCTATTTTGGAGTCAATTATTCATGCAGGAGCTAAAAATGATTGTAAGGTTAAAGTGCACCTCATTCAATCGGAAAATATCACGAAAAAGAATTGCAGTGATTTATTAAAAGGTGTTAAGGGAATAATTGTAGCTCCTGGTTTTGGCAAAAGAGGTATAGAAGGAAAGATATTGGCCATTAAATATGTTAGGGAAAATAGTATTCCATTTTTGGGTATTTGTTTGGGTATGCAGTGTGCTGTTATTGAGTTTGCCAGGCATGTGCTTGGGCTAACTCATGCCAATTCAACAGAATTTAAGTCCGAGACACCTTCCCCTGTTATTGATTTAATGGAGTCGCAAAAAGAAATTTTAAATAAAG
>CAZVOS010000566.1:0-2875 GCA_964628845.1 uncultured Bacteroidales bacterium
GCACTGCTCATAATTTCTGGCTTCGCCATTCAATTTTATATGTATCACTTTTTTCCTGGCATCATTTTCATTCTGGCAGGGAATCTTTTGCTTCTGGTAAAGGGCTGCGATAACCGCCTTAAAATGGGTAGTTACAAGCATTCTGCCTGGGAACGACTGAGTAAGGAACAAATGGAAAATATTGTTAAATTACATAAAAAAATGACTGTCTGGGACAGAAGCTTATGGGATATTTCAAATGCCATTGGCTTCTGGTTTTTTGTTATCATTCTTATAATTATTGTCTTGCTATTTCTCAAAGCCAGTTATTATTCACAATCGTATTATATTCTTGCCATTAATCTTATTGTTTTGTTGTTACCCCATTGGTTTACTGGCTTACGCAAAATTCTCACATTCCCCGTACTGCTTATTAAAATTAAACTCATCGATAAAGTAATTCTTGATTTTCAGAAAGTACTCGAAAACTACAAAATTGAATACCTTGCCTTATTAAGGGGCGAAAAAAAGTCGAAACGATTGCCCTATGATATTAAGTTTAAGGTAAGTAAGCCCGATGCTCCTGAAGGTTTTCTGGGGCTTTATGGTCAAACAACAATAAATAATGTGGGTGGCACTATGTATCCGTATTTTTATGTGGTTCTCGTGTGCAAGCCCGAATTTGAACTTATCAATAAAACAAAAAATTACAAACCAGGAACAAAAAATATTATTAAAGAATACAAACATCAGGACGGTGTTGATGTGATTGTTATCAGACAATTTACAACACGTACAAGCGGTTATCACACCAAAGAAAAGATTGTAAATGAAATTTTTGAAGAGGGGCTTAAGGTATGTAAGATGCTTCTTTCATAATTTCTTTTCTTGTGAATGCTCTTGCCGTTTTTTTTATAATTCAGTTTTATCTATTACCCCCATAATCCTATCAGTTTCTGAGAGTGCCACAATAATTTTCTGGTAATGCAAACCTCGCTCGTTGAGCGGCGGTTGGTGAGGGAGTCGAACCAAGTCGAAACGAAGCGAGGTTTGTCAACCACATTATCCCCATCCACAGGATACTGTGTAATAAACTTTTCCACCACAGGACTTTCCAACAAATGTATTTGCCTGAGCTCACTACCTAACTGAACCAACTGCCAAAATCTTTCCTTATCTTTGGGGTAGGGCACACGTGGAAAATCTATTTTAAGAAATTCTTTGTACTTCTCTCGGTATGTGGGTGAATGTAAAACGGCATAGATGTAATCCTACATTATTCAAAGGAACAATTCATTTACCGAACCCCCTTTTTCATAATCGTCTAATGTTTCAAAGTCCTTGTTTACAAAGAAGTAATTAGGTGCATCGGATTGAAGCTCGTTCCAGTTAATACTTTTGAGGTTGTTATCGTTAAGGAAGTTATATTTTTCTTCACGTTATCGTAGAGGTCGAAGTGGAAGATTTTGGATTTGGTTTTATTCTTCATTTTCGAGTTTTTTAAGTTCATTAATGGCTGTGATATAAAATTCCAGCTTGCCTATAAATTCCGGTTCAAACTCTTTGGTTTTAAGTTCAATAATAATGTAGGCACGCAGGTGTATGTGGTAAAAAAGCAAATCGGTGCGGTATTCTTTTTTGCCCACTTTAATCGGAAACTGCCTGCCCAAATAGGCAAAGCCCTTACCGAGTTCCAATAAAAATTGCGTGATATGACCGACCAACTGCTTTTCGAGTTCGTTTTCCTTTACCTGCTTTTCTAGGGTAAGAAACTCAAAATTATAAGGGTCTTTCAGCAATTGCTTGGCTAAGTCCGATTCCTTTTCGGGCAACGTAAGGCAAAATTGTTTACGGATTTGCCCTGCCTGGCGTATAAGTTACTTTCCATTTGCATCTGCAACACTGCACGGCTCCAGTTATTAGCAATGGTTTCCTTGATATAGAATATAGCTTCTTCAACATTTTTATTTTTCGTAAAATAAGAGTGTGATGAATAAATATATAAAATGCTGTGATTTAATTAAAAAATGAAGAAAAAACTGTAATTTTAATTATTTATAATTATCACCGTTTCTCTGCAGTCGTAAGTTTCTTTAAAGCATAACCTTCTTACAAGCCGCATCATAAACCCTCTTCATCCCTTCTCTCAACGATATTTTAGGGTACCAGCCAAAGGTATTGTTTACATAATCCATATTAGCATACCTCGAATGTACACCTACGGGTTTATCAAGAAGTGGCTTTACACTGGGTTTGTAGCCCGCAAATTCGGTAAATAATTCAATAATATCAAGAAATGAGGTCAGTTTGCCTGAGCCGATATTTATTGCTGTTCCGTCTTTGATGTTGTTCATGGCCATTTGTATACAGTCTATTACATCATCTATATGTACAAAATCCCTTCCTTGTTTCCCACTGCCCCATACTTCAAAGGGGTCTTCTTTCTTTGCTGCTCTGGCTGCTATAGCAGGTACAGGATAGGTTAAATCCTGGTCTTCTCCATATCCGGAAAATGGACGGATACAGCATATAGAAACACCATAATATTTAGCAGCAATTTGTGCAAGAAATTCACCCGTGAGCTTTGTCCAGCCATAAGTCATATCCGGTGTGCCCAGATTCTTTTTAAAATCAATATCACCTTCGCTCAAAGCAATAGCCCCTGTAGTTGATTGTAAACTGATAGGGTAGGCGGCACTTGAGCTGGGATACAGCACCCTGCCAGGCTTATACCTGCATATCCAAAAGAAGAATTCGGCATCTATCGATAAATCAAGGGCTACCATCATCGGGTCACCATCAATTTTAGCACGCCCACCCACAATAGCTGCAAAATGAAAAACATCAGCAAATTGTCAAATTCTAATCCATAGGTGTCCTGAAAGTAATTGTGGTT
>CAZVOS010000567.1:0-2869 GCA_964628845.1 uncultured Bacteroidales bacterium
ATCTTTGCTCATATCAAGGGGAGTACCTTGCAAGTAATTTCTTTTAAACGACATTAAATCCAAAGGGGTGAGTTTCTTGTCGGGTTTCACATAAAGAGGCAGTCTGGTTTTTAAGTCTTTTCCTATGACATGCTCCCAGTATTTATCCATACCTTCGCAAATGGCATTAAAAAATGCCCACACACGCAGTTCACAAAAGCGGGCTGCTTCAAAATTCATCGGGGCATAGGCCTCACTAAAGCTGAAGTCCTTGTCTTCACCTGTATAATATTTTTTTTGTTTAGCAAATGAAATCACATCATGGGCATAAATAATCTCCACTTCAGGATTAAATATTTTATCCATATTTAAGCTGCTGATGGAGTTCTTGCCATTTTCTAATTCGAATTGGCATATACGGGAATGATTGGCATGGGCCGATACATAACCATCAGGGATGCGCATGGCTACCCATACGGCTCCTTTGTTTTTATTATAAGTTTTTTTACCATCATTTATTATTACAGTGCCTTTGCCTATCAGTTCCATTATCCATACTTCGTTGGGGTCGCCTATCGAAAAGCTCTCGCCACTGCTGGCATAGCCATATTCATTAAGCAGCTCAACCATTATTTTAATGGCTTCTCTGGCAGTTTTACTTCTCTGCAGGGCAAGGAACATCAAGCTGCCATAATCAACAATACCCGTAGTGTCGCTAAGTTCTTCCCTGCCTCCAAAAGTGGTTTCACCAATGCTTACCTGATATTCGTTCATAAAACCCACCACCTGATATGTCTGACGTGCCTGGATAATTTCACCTAAAGGGCGCTTGTTGCCCCTGTCGTATAATGTAATGGGCATATCTTTAGGCCATACATGGGCTGGCTTCCAGTAAAGCTCCCCATAACGTATATGAGAATCGGCTGCATAAGTTATCATGGTAGAACTATCGCTGGATGCTCCCTTACTTACCAGATAATTTGTACATGGGAAAACACAGGAGATGGTGGTATTAAGAACAATTATAAGCCATAATTTTTTCATATTTTTACTTGTTTAATTTTACAATCCAGAAATCATTTTTTTTTGTTGTACAATTTACGTCTTTATCGCTTGAGTTTGTATAGCCCGCTAAAATATATGTTTTGTCGTTGGTAATTAGCATACTATTAAGATAATCGCCTTGAGAACCGCCGTAAGTTTTCTGCCATTCTATCATTCCTTTAGCATCCAATTTCACAAGCCAGTAGTCTGTTTTTCCGTTATTTTCACTGAGGTCTCCATCATTCGATTTTGAATAGCCGGCCACTACGAATCCTTTGTCGCTGCTTTGTTGAACACTAACAGCCCCATCATCTCCTGAACCACCGTAACAGCTTATCCATTCTGTATTGCCACAGAAATTTAGTTTAATGACAAAAATATCTTCACCACCCTTGTTTTTGTTTATGTTTTTATCTGTTGATTTTGTGTTTCCTGCAATAATATAGCTGCCATCAGAGCATACATCCAGGCCATAGGGCTTATCATGCGAACTGCCTCCAAAAGATTTTTTCCATTCCACCTCTCCTGTTTTATCTAATTTAACCACCCAACAATCCATTCCTCCCATATTGGTAGAAAAATCACCATCAATAGAATTAGAATAGCCGGCAACGATATATCCGTCCTTTGTTTGCTTTATTGATGTAGCCACATCATAACCACTTCCACCGATGGTATTTTGCCATTCCATATCCCCTTTGCTGTCGAGTTTGAAAATCCAGAAGTCTTTATCACCCTTGTTTTGTTTTACATCGCCATCATCCGATTCGGAGGAGCAAGCAATAGTTAATCCACCGTCCTTTGTTAAGTCCATAGCTTTGGCTTCTTCATTTTTAGAACCCCCTAATTGTATTTGCTTGATACTGTTACCTTTGGCATCGAGTTTTATTATCCAAACAAAATCATTTTGTTTGTTCATAAAAGGGACTAAATCACCATCTTTGGAGTGGGCTGTTCCAAGAATATAGAAATGCCCTTCTTTGGTTTCTAAAACAGAAACGGGCCTTTCCGAAGAAGCCCCCCCATGGTTCTTTGCCATAATATATTGCCATTAGCATCCAGTCGTACTATCCAGATGTCGGCGCCCACACCTTTATGAAATCCTTTAATATCACCATCATTAGAATAGGTATTGCCTACAACTATATATCCCCCATCTTTGGTTTGTTTTACAAGATTTGCAAAATCATCTTCACTGCCACCCATACATCTTTGCCATTGTATAGAGGGTTGACAAATACTTAAACTGCTAAAACAGATAATAAAAAAGAGAGATAATAAATTTTTAATTTTCATCAGTATTAAAATGATTATCAAGTTTTATGATGAGCTCTTTTGTCAATAAATTATCAATATTCCTTTTTTCAATGTCGTAACAGTGAGCCATATATTTGAGAAGCATAACTGCAATGTCTTTTTTTGTAAATGGTTTATAAGGTAATTCTTCATCATTTTTAATATTAAACCGCAGTCTTATTTTCGATTCTGGAAATGGCATAAGAGTTTTGTTGTGAATAAAAAAAAGAAAAGGACTGTCGAACAAGCTGATTTCGTATGGGGGCTTGTTTTCGAAGGCCATAAAGAGCAGTTCATTTATTAAACAAGGTATAATGGGTAAGTTGAGGTCATTGGCAAAACTTAAATATAAAACATTAAGAAAAGAAACTGTAGTTTCCTTAAGATAGAAAACATTGTTCATCAAGAAGTGCTTGAGTTGAGCTTTATTGTCATCGAGAACAATAATTTCCGATTCATAAAAAAAATGGGTACGTAACTGATTGGCATTTTCAAATGCAGAGTTTTCGGGAGACAATAAAAGCCATATACTTTTAAGTTGGCTGTCGTA
>CAZVOS010000568.1:0-2868 GCA_964628845.1 uncultured Bacteroidales bacterium
CCAATACAGCAGGTTGCGACAGCACCATAACCATTAACTTGACTGTTAATTACAGTACGACAAGCAGCATTACTGAAACAGTTTGCGACAGCTACACAGCCCCTGATGGACAAGTTTATACAACATCTGGCATTAAAACGGCTATTATCCCCAATACAGCAGGTTGCGACAGCACCATAACCATTAACTTGACTGTTAATTACAGCACAGTAAGCAGCATTACGGAAACAGTTTGCAATAGCTACACAGCCCCAGACGGACAAGTTTATACAACGTCAGGAATTAAAACGGCAATTATTCCAAATGCTATTGGGTGTGATAGTACAATTACAATAGTCTTATCCGTTATAAATGTAAATACAAATGTAACTGAACAAGGAAATATGTTGGTTGCAAATGCTACTAGTGCATCTTATCAGTGGTTAGATTGTAACAATGCTTTTCAAATAATACCAAGTCAAACAAATTATATTTTTATTCCAAGTACTGGCGGTTCCTATGCCGTTGAGATTTTTCAAAATGGGTGTATAGATACATCTGCTTGCTATATTGTAAGTTTAGTAAGCATAAATCATCATCCTTTGTTCTTCGTAAATATTTATCCAAATCCGACAAAGGAACATTTATATGTTGACCTAAATGGTTTTGAAAAAGGTTTGAAAATAGAAATAATTAATACCATAGGTCAGATTATTTTTTCAGATGTTGTTTTTGAAAAGTCAATTATTGATGTTTCTGCATTTGTATCGGGTGTTTACTGTGTTCGATTAAGTGATGAAAAATCTTTTTATTTTAAGAAATTTATAATAAATTAAAATTATGATTGAGAATTTTATAAAAAGCAATATTAAAAAAGTTACTGAGTATAATTTTAACATAGAACTTGAAAAAACTATAGTTAAATCTACCGCAAATAATACATTGAAAAGCGAACTAGTTTTAAAATGGTTGACGCATTATAATACTTTTCAAGGTATTGATGGTCCAATTAGAAAAAAAATTTCAGAAGCATTTTTAAACTATAATAATTCCATTAATAAATCTGATAACAATATTGATATTAGATATCATTTTCAAAATTTGCAATTAGTTTTTTTTGAAATCAGTCAAAGGAAGTGGTTATCAGCGACATCAAAGTTATTGTGGTGCGTTTTTCCAAATGATGTTGTTTTATATGATTCTTTTGTTGAGAAAGCAATTACTGTTTTACAATGCTTAGATCCTGATTTAGCTTCTTATCCAAGAATTTCAAAAGTATCTAAACCAAATACCGAGAAAGATATTTATTTAATAACAGATTATTATATAAACTATCAAAATATTGTAAAGTTTATTTTACGTAAAAATCAAAGCCTTATTTCTGGCTTAAAAAATGACTACGGTATTGATTATGACTACGATATAAGAATAATAGATAGATTGCTATGGCTGATGGGCAATCCAAGTTCATCTTTTTTATTAGGTAATCATGAATGTAGTAAAATTAAATAATTTTCAAATTTATTTGATATACTTATTAACAATGTCATTTTATAGAACAACATTGCATAAATAATATTAAGTTTTTCTTACAGCAGTATTAATACCTATATTCAGATGTCAAGCCCATTTGCAAACCCCTGCAAGCCATCGCTAAAAGACAATTTTGCAAATAAGCTTGCCATTTCAAACGCACTACTACAATGAATATTAAAACAAATTTTCTTTCCCCCTTTTTTAATTTCGTCTTTATTCTGCTTATAAGTTGGTATCCAGACAAATACGACAATTCCGAATTTGAATTTTTATTGCAAGTTTATAGGTCATCAGTGTTTGACAGGACAGCTTGGAACGAACCGCCAGTGCATAACACGCTGCGGGTAGCATTGCAGGGACATTTTTTCATAGACAGGGTTGTGCGTATCTGAAAGTTTTTTATCTTTGTGGTAGTAAGTGCGGTAAAACTGCAACGCTACCCAGCAGCGATACCGTTGGGCACAAGCAGAGAGAACCTTACTGTAACAGAAAACGGGTCTTATGAACGGACACTTCAATGCTACTTGAAAGCCTCTCTCATATTGACAGTTCTTTGACTTTTTGACACATCAGTAGCAACTTGACAGGTAGTTTGCATAATGTTTGACTGTTTAACAAACTCTCAACTTGACATCCCGACCACACTACCCGACCTAAAAGTGTTTAAAATTTTTTCTTGGCCGACACACAGAAATTTTGAAATAAGTTGAGCTAATGGGTTTTGATAATATGGCACATTTGCCAATGCCACCACACAGGCTGACAGAAAATTGGCAAAAGAGCCATTTTATATTTGTTCTTTAATATTTATCATATTTTGTTTAAATAAATTGATAATTATATGTAAGTTTGAAGTAAAATTAATTTAAAAAATTATTATTTATGGACGGATTAAATATTTTTACAGCGATAACCACATTCTTAATTGCTGCTATTGCACTATATATTGCATGGCAACAATATTTATCAAACAAACATATTGCAGAAAGGGAACTGGCACTTAATATTAAGAAAATTGATCTTGAATTATATGAAAAGCGTTATAATATTTATATTGAAGCACGGAAATTTGTAACAAACATAATATCTAAAGGGCTTATCATTGATGAATTCTATTGGGAATTTATTAATAAGACCAATGAAAGTACGTTTTTGTTTGGGAATGAAGTAACAGTATTTCTTGATGAAATAAAAAGAAAAGCCGAAGAAAAAACTAAAATAAAAGAATTATTAGAAGTAATAGACAATACTAGCCCAGATTATAAAAAGGCTAAAAAAGATAACAGTCAACTTTTTAACTGGTTTTGTGATCTTAAAATGGAATCTGTATTTATGAAATATTTGAATTTCAAT
>CAZVOS010000569.1:0-2868 GCA_964628845.1 uncultured Bacteroidales bacterium
AACATTAACAATTATTTTAAAACTTGTTTATCACCTAAAGGCGAAACCTGTTTTTATATTTATGTTTTCTATTGAAATTAATGCCCTATGAGCAATAGGAAATCTATGTGTAATTATTTTTTTATAACGTTTCCATGTGGTTTCACCAGAATGGAAAGTTTTTAAAGACTTTCCATCGTCCGACAGGACACGTCATAAAGCAAAACTTCTAAGACAATTATTTTGTAGGGTATAAAAAGTGGATTAAACTTAACTTATTATTATATATTTTTTGTGGTGTCTTAGTGTCTTATATTTCTACTCCTCACTGTTCACTGCTAAACTCTCAATAAAACTCCTGTAATTCTTTGCGGCATTGAAATTATAATTCCATTCTTTATAGGCATTGGCACGCATGTTTAAATACCTTTCATCAGGCATATCAATAAGATGTTTTATTAAAAGGGCGATACCATCAGGTTTGGCATTTACATCGAAAAGGAACCCATTTAAGCCGTCTTTCACAATTTCTTTTATACCACCCACATCAGGTGCTACAGCAGGAATGCCAAAAGAAAATGCTTCCATGATGCTGACAGGCAAGCCCTCAAAACTGCTGGTATTGATAAACACATCGTACTGATGGGTTCTGTAATATGACATCACCTCTTGATGAGTAACTGCTCCTGTAATTTGCCAGGATATCTTGTTATTATTTTTAAAAATACTTTTCAATTGTTGTTCCAGTGTTATTTCTCCTTGACCTCCTCCAAGATGTGTCCATTCAATTTTTGTATCAATAAGCTTACTGATTGCCTGAGCCATTAAGTCAAGGCGCTTTAAGGGTATCACCGAAGAACAACTTACGATTTTGAATGTATTTCTATCTCGACTAAATGCAGCGGGGGATGTTTGATTAAAACTACCCAGATAAGAAACATTTAAATTGGTATTTTCTGAAATTTTATTCTTTTCACTAAAATAATTAAGTCCATGAGCGGACACAAAATAAATCTTATCTGCCCATGTTGAGATATAATTCCTAAGAGGTAAATACGGAGGTTCATGTCTTTCGAAATACACATCCCAGCCGTGTGCTCTGCAGATAAATGTATAGTTTTGGTTTTTTTCTCTGATATAAGCACAGCCCGCAGCCATATCATTCATCCAATAGCTGTACAGATAAACCGAATCTTCTTTTTTTACGTATAGCTTTTCAAGTTTGCCGATAAATTTACGGAGCTTTTCAGCTTTGTAAATACTTGTTAATAAAATATTTCTCGTAATTTTTGAAAAATCTGATGTGTATCTATTCTTAATGATGCTCTTCTCCTCTTTAAATAATAAAGTATTCAGGTTTTTCAGGGCAGCTATTTTTTCGAAGAATGAAAGTTCATAAGGAAAATATTCAATTTCCACATTTTCAGGAATATTTCTTTTTTCGCCCGTATGTGTATTACTAACAATAATGATTTTATCAAAATGTGCAGCTAAAAAGGGCATTTCACTCTCGATAAAAGCTTCTCCCTTCCCATAAGGGAATGTTGCTGTGAAGAAGAAAAGTATTTTACGTTGCAAGTAGATGTGATATGAATAAATAACAAAATTACATAAGTTTAACAGATTCTGTAAATTTTTATAATGTGTTTTTATTGATTATGTTTAAAGAGCTTTCAAAATTTAATTAATTTTACCACCAAATTTAAAAATTAAAACAATGGAAGACAATTCAATCAATGAACAAACAGATGCACAAGCAGACGCAGTTGCGAACGAGAATAAATCAGTAAATGAAAATACCACACCACATACGGACAACTGCTGTTCAACTGCTGTTAATAAGTGTGAGAGATTCTACAGGGGCTTAAATATCATAACATTTATAGCTGTTATAGTATTATTCATTCTGTATTTCGCAGGAGGAGGAAGTAATAAAACAAATATAAATACAGGTTCACAAGCAACAACATATACCATTGCCTTTATAAACTCCGACACACTGATGAACCAGTACAAACTGTTTGACGATTACAATACCAATCTTGAAAACAGAAAAATACAGATGGAGGACGAGATGGCCTCTAAAGCCAAAAAATTTGAACAGGATGTGAATGACTTTCAGAAAAAGGTGCAATCTTATTCCATTTCTTCCGACCAGGCACAAAAGTTAGAAGCCGACCTTATGAAACGCCAGCAAGACCTAATGGATTTAAAAGAAAAGATGACCGAAGAGCTCCTCAAAATGGAAATGGATAACCAGACAGATTTGTTCGAAAAGATTATTGAAGCCCTAAAATTATATAATAAAGATTATAATTACGATTATATTCTGGGTTATTCTCAGGGAAGTGGTATCTTGTATGCCAACGAGAAACACGACATCACACCCGCTATTGTTGAAATACTTAATACTGAATACGATAATAAAAAATAGTAATGCGTTTTCAATACCGTTTTATATTTTTTATACTAATTGGTTTTTTGGTTTTTTCGTGTAAAGAAACCCTCATAGAAAAAGTTGAGGATGTATATGAAGATGGCGCACCTAAGTTAATCAGATTCTATAAAGCTAAAGACGATAAAAAGATTCTGGTTAAAGAAAAGGCCCTATATCCAGATGGGAAAGTGCAGCTTGAGGGGGGCTATAAAGATGATATGCGTGATGGCCTCTGGACTTTCTATTACGAAAATGGCAAAAAATGGAGCGAAGCATCGTACAAAAATGGTGAATACAATGGCGCCTCTACAACATGGTTCGAAAATGGTCAGAAAAGATATGAAGGTTTTTATGCCAATGGTAATAAAACAGGCCAGTGGAAGTTTTGGGATGAATCGGGGAAGCTAGTAAAAGAAGTTGATTTTTCGGATAAATAAGATTCTTTAAATATT
>CAZVOS010000570.1:0-2866 GCA_964628845.1 uncultured Bacteroidales bacterium
TGCACCTGTTAATAGTGTTTTTCTAAACTTCATTTCTTAATATTTAGTATTTTTCATAAACGTATTGAAGTTAAGAAAATTGCATCAATCTTTTTTTATAAAACGCTTAACCTTAGTTATTAAATGTCCTTTTTCTTTTTTCATGCCCTCTCTTTTTATTTTGTAATCGATGCTAAATAACAAGATTTTCAATATTATGTATATAATTGATAGTAATGACACGATACATGTAAATAGTATATTCAGCGATTGCCATTCGATAATATTAAATAAAAATGATACAGCTATACTTGTTTTGCCAACGATATCAAATGTAAATTTTTCCATATTAAAAATTAAAAAGAATTATAATTTTTTTAATAGCCATACCATTCTATATTTGACATTACTTTGAATTTCTTCTAAGATTTGTAAATTACATTCTTTGAATAATTTTATATAATTATGACTGAAATTTTCATCAGCTAAATTTTGATTTTTACCATTATAGGTAGCAATAAAAAAATATTTACATACTCTTGTATTTTCAATTAAAAAGTTTTTAATATTTTTTTCATCTACATGAAATAAAACAGAGTGTGATATACCTAGATCAAATTCATCATTATTATATTTTAATTTAACCCCATTCCATTCATCAGGAAGTATGCCTGTTAATTTTTGACAGAGTGTTCTAAGTTTAGAAGAAAAGTCAACCATTTTATAATAAATATTATTAATATAATTTTGAGTTTTCAAGAACCAATATATTGTTCCTGTTCCTGAACCAATGTCTATAATAGAATTAATATTATATTTTTTAATAAAATGGCATAAAAATTCAATTTCTTTTTTGTCTTTTCTATTTTCCCAACACTTACAAATTGTATTTTTATCAATTTTTAAGTTTTCATTAACTTTATTATTCCAATAATTTTGAGATTTTGTATTTGTCATTTTTTTTCCTGAAATTATATCTTTATAAAAATTTATCAAGATATTACCAACTGTTTCGTAAGAATGAAAGTTATCACAAAAATTTTTTGTAGAAATACTTAATTTTTTAAGATCGGAGTTAAGTAAAAATTTAAGTTCTTCATATACACTAAAAACAGAAAGATTTACATTAATAATTGGGCATAAAAATTTGTCAATTTTACCATCACTTTGAATTTTTGCTTTATCAGATATATGAGCAATAACAGGTATTCCGAACTGCATTGCTTCAAGAGCAGAAATTCCATAAAAACCAGTTTCAGAAACCTGATCAATAAAAATGTTAGATTTTTTTTTCCTATTAATACAATCAATGTTAGAAACATTTTCAATAAGGTCGAATTTAAATTTGTAACCTTTTTTTTTTAAAATTTCAATAGCAGGGATTATGTATTTGTCTGTACCTTTTTTTTCTCTGTGAGAAGGGCTGTGTGAAATAATAGGTATTTTATTATGTACCCATGAATTTTTTTGTATTCTGCTGTTGATGCATTGTTGTATATAATAAGCATTAAAATCTGGATAATTTAAATCGGGAGTAAGCGTAGTTCTAAAATCTGAATTTTTAATATAATCATTAAAGTCAAACCATTTTAAACTAACTTTACTATTATTTGAGTTTCTTCTGAAACCTGAACCACCTACGGTAATAATAATAGGTATATTAGGTAGTTTAAAGTTTAACCAATAATCTTTGGATGGGAGATCGTCTCCTTTAAAATGAATAATATCAGCAGAATTAATTTCGTTTTGGATTATTTCTTTATCTGATGTTTTTATTATAAAATCATAATCAGTTGGATTGGCATATAAACTGGGTTCATAAATTATAATTTTGCAAGAAATATTTTTATTTATTGCACAAGAATTAATAGAATCTCTAAATTTTAAACCAGAGCAAGCAAAGTCTTTTTTACTTAAAATTAAAATTTTCATTAAGAACCAATAATAAGGTTATATAGTTCTACAATAGCTTTTTGAACATCATTGGATAAACCAGGAGTCAATGAGTTATCAAAATAAAGTCCTGAATTTTCGATGGTACCACTACCTGATTTACTTTGTATTAAAGTTGCAAAAAGTTGTAAAACATTTGTTCCTGTACCAAAAGTCAAAGATTTAATAATTGAATTTTGAATTATTATGGTGGTATTGGTATTTAGTTCAAGGTTATAAAATTCACAAAGCTTGGCGTATATATCACCGGAGCAATTATTAAAAGTACAATCATTGGTAAAGCAACAAAATTTAAATTTTAAGACTGTATTGTCTTTAAATTCATAAGTTGATGTGAAAAATATGCAATATTGAACAAGTAAATTCACTGTGTCGAAAAGGTTAGCTAAAAAATAGATATAGCTTCCAATGAGATAGCCGGTACTTTTGCTGACGTTGTGAATAAAAGAATTTTTAATATGACAAGCTTTAGTGTTGTCAATGTTAAGATTAACAATAGTAACATCAGAAACAATATTACTTTTATTGTTTATAGATGTAACGGATAAGCTAGAATTTAGATTTTCGATTGTGGTACCTGAACATCCAGAAATATAAATAAATTCGTATAAATCGATGGTTTCTATATTTCCACTTGGTAAAATGACATTCCACAGATTATCAGATGCGGGGCTTCCATTTGCAATAATCCAAGTAACAGCATCCTGGTAACTTTTAAATATTCTATTGACCGGCAAATTTTCAGTAAGTACAGTATTAACATAACAAGTATTTGATAATGATATTTCTGAACCTGCTGAGCTTACAACACCATTTTCATCTTTAGTTTTAATGTTTCCATTTTCATCAACGAAAACATTTACCCTATCACTAAACGCTGAAGGTACTGATGCAGCTTGTATTTTTTTTAATCCAAACATGGCTTTATTTTTTT
>CAZVOS010000571.1:0-2862 GCA_964628845.1 uncultured Bacteroidales bacterium
GCCCCATTACCGCCTCCTTTAACATTAGGTATCATCACCGAAAAAGTTTCAGCTATGCCATAACTCCAGCCGGTAGCATAATCTTTATCTAAGCCCGATGTCTTATTTGAACTTCCAACAGTATTGGTTTCATTATCAATAGTAAGTTCCGACTCTCCTCTCATGGTCTGTTTAGAAAATTCATAAGTACACCACAAATTGCTAAAATTAACACCTAATGCAATCAGAGCAGCAATAAATAAAAACAAAAAAGACTTAAATAGTTTAGTTATTTCTTTTTCTTTTATCTTATGAAGCACCTCTCCCAGTATCCAGAAGAACACAATAAACATAAAATAATAAGTTATCTGAAGGTGGTTTGCAGCAATTTGTAATGAAAGAAAAAGTGCCGTTAAAGCACCTCCAACAATATATTTACCCCTAAAGGCCAATATAATGCCTGCAAGTGTTGGAGCCATATAGCCAATAGCATAGGCCTTGGATGTATGGCCAGCAGTAATAATTATAAAATGATACGATGAAAAAGCAAAAGCAATAGCACCTACCATGCTCATCCATGGATTTACACCTAACACAAGTAAAAGAATATAAAAGCCAATAAGATAAATAAAAATAAAATCGGCTGTATAAGGGATGATGAGCCGCACAAATTCATAGACCTTTATGGCAATATTAGTGGTATATAGCACGGATATTTGAAAAGCAGGCATGCCAGAAAACATGGAATTGGTCCACAAAGGATCTATTCCCGTCTCAGCTCTGTAATCGGCTATCTCTTTTGTCATACCCTCAAATTTAATGATATCGGACTGCACTATCTCTTTACCGCTCATTAAAGGACTTAGATAGATAATACTTATAGCTGCAAATAATACAACAGCAATTATATGTGGAATGAATTGCTTAAAATTAATGTTTTTCATATTTTTTATTTTTTAGTCAATTTCTGTATAATCAACATATTCACCTTCATCTATATCATTTTTTCTATTCTTTGAAATATTTACTTTATATTTTTTTTGTTGCGTGTTATCACTATCTCCGTGCCAGGCATTATTACTGGGGTACTTATTTTTCATTGCTTTTTTTAAATATGATTTTAAAAGCCAGGGCAAAAGATATCTTGTAAAAATACGGAAAAATAAATAGATTAAAATTAAAAAAACTATAAGTTTATACATTTTGTTTTATTCATCAAATAAAAAAACCCAATCCTATACAGGAAAGGGTTTCAAATGTTTTTATTATAAATTATATTACCTCTTGTGCAGTTTTTCATCCGAAACGGTCAGTCTTTTTCTTCCTTTAGCTCTTCTTGAAGCCAGTACTTTACGTCCATTAGCTGTTTCCATTCTTTCTCTGAAACCGTGTTTATTTCTTTTCTTTCTGTTCGATGGCTGAAATGTTCTTTTCATGATATTGTTTTTTTTGGGACTGCAAAATTATAAAATTATTATTAATAAACAAAAAAAAAATTAGATTTTTTCCTGAGCATTTTTTAAAATGTTGAAAAGGAATTCTCTGGCTCTGAATAGCTGTGCTTTTACAGTACCAAGTGGCAGTTGTAATTCTTCTGATATCTCTTCATATGTATATTCCTTAAAATAACGCAACTCTACAAGACGTCTGTAACGAGGTTTCAGCTTATCTACGATGTCGTGCATCATTTTAATTTTCTGTTTTTCAATAAATTTCTCTTCAGGGTCTAAAACACTTGAAGGGATGTTGTGAGACATATCCATTAAAGAATCTGAAGTTTCAAAAGACTTGTCAATAGAAAAAGTATGCTTCTTTTTCTTTCGTATAAAATCAATACAATTATTGGTAGCAATTTTAAACAACCACGTACTGAATGCGTAATCGGGTGTGTATTGACTTAGATTCTTAAAGGCCTTACCAAATGCCTCTATAGTTAGATCATCTGCATCATCAGAGTCGTTGGTCATTTTTAACATCATAAAATATAAAGAATCTTTATAATGGTTCATCAACTCTGCATATGCTTTCTGGTCGCAACATTCGAGTGCCTGACAAACCAATTTATAATCTCTTTGTGCCTTTTCAGTTAAGTTAAAACCTAATTCCATTTTTTCTTTCTTGATACAAGATTTGTAAAAGCCAGCAAGGGATTTATTATTGTTAATAAAATATCAAATATCAGCGAAAATAATAATAATTTCCTTTCTGACAATTTATTCAAACATTTTTTAAATACAAACAACTGCGAAAATAATCTTAAAATAAATAACGATATTATGATTATTATATTATAGTGTAGCGTGAGAAGAACTGCTGTTAAAAAATAAAACAATATGTTTGAAATTGTAAAAGTACCCAATATAAATTTAGTTGATTTTTTATAATATGGGTATGTTGTAAAATGTCTGCGTTTTTGTTTGAACCATTCTAAAAGCGACTTCTTTGGATAGGTGTACATTTGAGATTCTTTACTCACTTCAATTCTGACGTTTTTACTATTGGCCGCCTGGTTTATAAATAGGTCATCATCCCCCGAACATAAATGATAATGTTTTGAAAAGCCCTTGTTTTCTAAAAACAATGTTTTTCTGTACGACAAATTGCGTCCAACCCCCATATATGGATAACCCGCTAAAGCAAGCGAGAAATACTGTACTGCTGTAAAAAATGTTTCGTACCGGATGAGTAAATTTAAAAATGAGGATGCTTTCAAATATGGACTATACGCCAGAACGATTTGAACTTTTTCGTCATCATAATGGCTTTGAATTTGTTTTAACCATTTATCTGATACGGGATAACAATCTGCATCTGTAAGTACCAGAAATTCATTTTTAGCAGATTTTATACCCAATGCAAGAGGAAATTTTTTTCCTGTGAAAA
>CAZVOS010000572.1:0-2861 GCA_964628845.1 uncultured Bacteroidales bacterium
GACGATTCAAAGTTGCCTCTGAAATAGCTAAAATTAATAAGCTTGTTTAGCTTTTGATTACTAAAGATAAAGCTGTACCTCAAAGCCATAGATAAATGGTCGTTATAGCTAAGCTGAATGCGTTTATCTTTAATTGAATTTATTATTTCAATAAAGGATGAGTCCGGTTCAATTTTAATAGAACTTATTTCAACAGGAGTTAATATATGTTTTTTTGACTCACTTTCTTTCCATTCGTAACCGAAAGACGAATTAAGGATATAACGAGAATAATCAGAACGTTGTTGAAAATTAAGCCCTGTTTTAATAGTTGTTTTTGGTCGGAAATATTTTGGAAATTTTTCTGGACTTATGGGCATTAAAAACCTTGGAATTTCAATATTAGCTTCAAGGCCTGTTTCAAAAGTATTGAAAGGAAGTTGGTCTATAACCTCATTTGATGATTCATCTCCAAAAATCTTCTGTACTTCGAGTGCCCCATTTAATTTGACATTAAAAATCTCTGCACCTTTAAACAAATTTTTATTTTGATATGAAAGATTTCCCGCAACCCCCAAATTACCGGCAGAGTTTGTAGCTTCAGCAGCAATGTTATAATAATGGGTAGGCATTCGGGTTAGTTCTATTCTGCAATCCAAAGCTCGTAAATAATCATTTTCTTGTAGTGTATCTTTATTTTCAATAAACTGTATGTTTATAAATCTGAAATTCTTAAGTTCGGATAAGGTTTTATAGGTTTGCTCAGCATCGTTGAGCGAAAACATTCTTTTTTGTTTAAAAAAAACTGCTTGTGTTATTACTTTATTATTAAGTAAAGGTTTTGTATTATAAATGAAATAATACGGATTAAATACTTCTTTATTTCTTCTGTCGGCAATCTTAACAAGAACTGTGTCGGCAAAAGCCATCTCCTGCATCAATGATTTTTGTTGTGGAAATATATATATATTATTAATAATAAAACGCTTATGATTTTGGCTTTTAAGAGTTTGAAGCGTGTCGTCTGTTTTAATAAGCGGGTTTTTTATATTAATAGTTAATTTAACCTGAAAGTTTCCCAATGTTGAATCTATTTCAAAAAAAACAAATTCTCTTGAAAAATTGTAAAACCCCTTATTTTTAAGCATTTTGGTTATTCGTTCTCTTTCGGCATTAAACACATCAACATCATAAGCAGTTGTTTTTTTTATTAAGGAATTAACAGTATCACCTAAGACAAAGGACTCTACATACATATCCTCGAATACATAATCCACATTACTCACCACATATTGTTGGCCAGAAGTGACCAAATATTTGACATCAGCTTTCTTTTTAAAAAATGAAATATCCTTAAGGACCTGGGCATTAAAAAAGCCCTTATTTTTGAGATAGGATTTTTGCTGATTAACAGATGTATTTATCAGAATGGTATCGAGCAGAACAGGGGGCTCTCCAATAGTAACTTTAACCCATTTTTTTATTTTGGTTTCTTTCCCAAAATCGGCCAGATTATACAATCTTAAATGAAACTTCACAAATCCCAGGATTTTTCTGTTGGGTTGTTGCCTTATCAAGCTATTTAATTCTTCAGTATCGATGTTTTTTTTATTATCGGTAATAACTTTGTTCTTTCTTAAGAGGTATTCATTTTCGGGAACTCTTTTAGTAATACTGCAAGAAGCTAGTAAACCATAAAATAATATAATTAATGAATACTTAAGAATTGTTTTCAATACAAGAGGTAATGGATTATTTTTTCTTCTTTGATATTTTTTTTAGCTTAGATGGGTCAAAAACAAATGGCAATAGCGTTTTGATATTTTTAATTATTAATATTTTACCAGTTTGACCAGAAAGGATGACTTGTATGTCTTCTCCTGACTTGTATTCGTATTCTGCCAAAACCTGACGGCAAGCACCACAGGGAGTAACAGGTGTATCAATATTATAATTTTCGGAGATGGCAGTAATGGCAATGGCTTTTGCAATGGCTTCAGGATATTGTGAAAAAGCAGCAAATACAGCAACCCTTTCGGCACATAAACCCGAAGGATAGGCGGCATTTTCCTGATTGTTTCCTGTAATAATTTTCCCATTATCGAGCAAAACTGCTGCTCCCACCTTAAAATTAGAATAGGGAGCATAAGCCATTTTTGCAGCATCTTTAGCGGCTTTAAGTAATTTCTGATAAGTTTTGTTTAATTCCTCGGTTGAATTAAATTCAAGTGCTGTACTACTAAAATTTATTTCTTTCATAAATTAAATTTTGTGCTAATTTACATCAAAAAGAGCATTTACTAAACTATTTTAAAACAGATTTACTATTATTTTGACATGCAAATAAAAACAAAACGTTAAAAAAAGCATAAAAAGTAACACCTACTTGTGTTTCCAGAGTGTCTTCGGTAAGCATAGAGAGGATAATTATGATAAAAAAAGACAGGTAAACAAATTGGTTAAATTTCGAAAGTAAAAGCGGGGGATATATCAGAGAGAATATAAAAATAATAAACCCTATTATTCCGAATGCCACAGTAAGTGAAAGATATTGATTATGTGAGCGCCATCTGTATTCGGGTTTAAGCTGTGAGTTTGTATCATAGTAATAGTTTTTAAAGGCATTGTTCACATCACCGGTACCTACACCAAAAATCGGGTTATTTTTTATGATACCGATTGCGGCTTTAAAAAATTCGAGCCGGAGCATTACAGATAAGCCATTGGCATTGCCATCTTTTTTATAATTTTCGTATTCCCATAATATCTGATGGATGCGTTTTTTTAGTGTCATTTTTTCGAAGAAACTGCTGCTGGGTATGCCTTTTTCGATGGCTTTTATTTCTTCATCGCTTAAGTTCAGAAGGGCATCGCCATCTTTA